>JBIIRF010000196.1:0-5070 GCA_044341715.1 Bacteroidia bacterium
CGCCGTTGATGACACCTTCTACTACACGTTGTCCGTTATCCTGCCAGCCGATTGCAGCTCCTTCGCGGGTTGCACGTGCCTGACGGGTATAAGGAGTTCCTGAATTGGTACGGAACACCAGGTTTGCTCCTGTATTCTGGAACAAAGGTTTACCCCATACCATCGGACCATTGTATGCAGAACCTTCACCGTAACGGTAATCGAAGGAAACTGTAAATGCATGACGTGTATCGTAGTCAAGTGGAACAATGAAACGTACGTTTGGTTGTTCTGTATCAGTCAACTCTACGTTAGAGGTTGCACCAGAACCAGTACCGTCTGCAAACTGCAGGGTATAGTTGGCCAACATACGGATGTTACCGGTACGACGCAGGTCATAAATCAATGAAAGTCCTTTTACAGTTCCGAAGTCAATGTTGGAGAACGAAGTGTAAGTGAAAGGATATGCATAGTTAATACGCGCCTGCTGAATCATGTTCTTCAACTCACGGTAGAAAGCAGAGATGGTGAATGCAGAGCTCTTACTTACTACTTGTTTGAAACCGATTTCATAATCTGTAGTACGCTCAGGTAATAATCCGGCGTTGTTCAGGGTTCCATCAGGGTTATTCAGGAATTGCAGGTACTCAGATGGATCATTACGCAGGTTCGATGATGGACGCTGGGTCAATACATCGTAGTGAGCAAAGAACTGTGCCTGGTCAGTGATCGAGAAGCTGAATGCAACACGTGGCATTACAACAATCTGTGGCTCGTAATCTTCAAATACTGCATCGATGTTCCAGTCTTCCTGTGCAATTGTTCCGGCACCGTCTTTTTCAGCTGGCACCAGAAGTCCTGATAATGAATTCTGTGCGATGATTGCAGGGTTAGATACGATCTGTCCGTCTGTATCATACCAAACGTCGCCGTCACGGTAACCGATTACAGAGCTTAGGTCAGATGGATCAGCAAGATATGGAACGAAGTCGTTTCCGATGTTATCCGGTTTACCGGCGATTGCTACAGGGTAGTTTCCTACATTGTAGGCATCAAGTAACAGGTAACGGTCTCTCAATTGTTTTTGGTTGGCGTCGAAACGGTCAACACGTAAACCGATGTTAAAGTTCAGGTTGTCGATAGCAAAGTTATCCTGAATGTATGCAGACATGTAAGTCGGACGGAAAGCATCAATTTCGCGGGTAAAATTACCGTTCACTTTCTTCGTGAAGAAGTCTTTGAAGGTAGCATTACCGGTATATTTTTCTCCGGTATGATCGTAACCATAATATGCTACGAGGTTGTTAGATACAAGTTCATCTGCAGAGAACATGTTGATGTCCAGTTGATCAGGACTCAATGCATCAAAGTCAACGTATTGGTTATCCGCAACGCCGAGTTGGTCACGTAAATTCTCATAGAATCCGTTTACAATCGTTCCGTTATCATCTACAACAGGAGTGTATCCAGTGTTGTAATCATATAGGAATACAGTATCAGATCCGATGAAAGTTGTATCGATGCCTAACAGATCATTTGTATTTAAGAGATTCAGCTTGGTTGTGCTGTTCGCGAGCAGACGTCCGAGAGACCAGAGTCCGCGTGGAGCTACACCATAAGAACGGTCAACACGTTGCTCAAACTCGAAACCTACCTGGATCGCATGCTTTTTAATATCTGCGTTACCGGTCAATGTGAAACGATACTGCTCGTTGTCAACATCGTTGAATGCGTTGTTTTGAGTTCCGAAAGAGTTCCAGATCGCCATTACAGTACGGTTCGGAGTTCCACCGTTTACCATACCTCCCGGACCATTGATCAGGAAGATATTACTGAATGTGTTGCTTCCGGTTGCTGTTTGATAGAAATCATAAGCTGTAATGTTATACGCTTCCTGATTTGGGTTTACCCCAACTGGCGAATAACTGAAGTTATCAAAATAGAACGGAGTAGCATTAAATGCACCTGTTGCTGTTTGTTCAGTAATCAGGAATCGCTTCTGACGATCATTTGAGAACTTACCAAACCAGCCATAATTCCACAAATTATCTTTGTGCTCGGCATCATAAATCTTGATCTGGTTTTTATTATACTCAGCTTGTAACGTAAAGTACACGTTTTTAAAAGCAGAAGAATTTTCTCCTTGCTCACTTTTATAAGTGGAAGCAATACGTTGCGTAATACGTCCGAAAACACGATAATCTGTATCAATCCGGCGCTGATTCTCTTCAAAGTTATACATAGAACTATTGAAGCTGAACACATTACGGTTATTGGAGTTGAACGATCCACCGAAGGTAACCGTTGTATTATCAACCGGTTGATAGTCAATCTTCGCTGTAAATCGATAACCTAACTGTTCAATATTGTTTTTTGTATCTACATTTTCGAAATCTTCTTTCGTATAGAACTCAGCTACGTTGAAGTGCCCGAATCCATTTGCTGTTTGGAAAGGGATTACCGGATTCTGCTTCAATTGATTGTAGAGATCATCCTTCAGACGATACATTCCGATCGCTGATGGATCTGGATCTTTATCTAACTGAATCTCACCGCTGATGAAGAATCCGAGGACTGCTTTAGAACCACCGTTCTCGAGTTTCTTCTTCAGGATCGGTCCGGAGATATTACCTGAAACCAGGTTATATCCATAAGGATCCAATACTTCTGAAGTTACGTATTCGAGACCTCCGCTGAAGCTTTTAGAAGGTCCGCGTGTGGTGATGCTGATGATACCACCTGTAGCGTCACCGTACTGAGCCGGTGTACCACCTACAATTGTAGTTACCTGTTCAACACCCGCCTGTGGCAGACTCGAGCTTCCGCGGATACGGATACCATCCACGTAGTAGTCCGTTGCGTTATCGCGGGATCCACGTACGTTCAAGGCATCACCGTCGTCCTTCTGGAACACACCGGCTGCCTGTGAAGCTACCGAACGAACGTCACGGGTTGGTGCCGCTTCGATCTCTTCACGGGTCAGAGTTGCTCCTACTGAAGTATTACCTCGGTCAATCAGAGGCACTTTGTAGGCTACAATCTCTACTTCTTTTGTTTCCACCACTTTCTTACCGACATTGAGGTCGATGAAGGTGATTTTGTCGTTTGCTACTACGACACCGGTGATCACCAGGTCATTATAGCCGACATAGGTTACTTTGAGCGTGTAAGTTCCCGGTTGCAGAGGCTTGATGGTGTATTCTCCATCGAAGTCCGATTGGGCTCCGCCAATCTGCGTTCCGTTCATTTCCGCTACTACCGAGGCGAATGGTAATGGTTCCTTGGTAGCCTTGTCCAGAATTTTACCTCTTACCGCTCCGGTTTGCGCAAAGGCACCGGTAACTGCCAGAAGTAAAAGCACTAGGGTTGAGTAGACATTCCTTATCATAGGGTTAAGTTTGTGTCGTAATGAGTGTTAATGTTAGGTTAAATATTGGCGGGGGTTAAAAATAGAAACAAATGAATTGAATTTCAAAAATGGATGAAATTCTATCAGAAGTTTTCAACAATCCGGGAACCGCTACCAGGTCTTCCGCTGTAGTAACTCATTGATTACCACCGCACGTCTCCAGTCGAAGCTACCGTGTCTAATTTCCTCGGAAATTTGTCCGGCAATGGTGACGTTTTCCTGCCCTCCGTCATCCGCTTGCGTTTTCATTTCGCCGCTGAACAGACCCGATAATCCGGTTTCTGTTGTTGTTTCTACTCTTTTGCGCTGCCCCGTCAGGTTTTCTAATCCAACCGTCGACTCAAGCGACACCGGATCTATGACAACCCTCGGAACAGCTTTCGTTGCCCGAACCTCCAATTTTTTTTTCCGGACCACCGGAGGAACAGGAACTTGCACAGGTGTGGGAGTCGGCATCGGACTCGCGGCTTTACGCTTGTTGTTCGCGCTCAGCACTTTAGATATCAACCAGATGACACCGGCGATGATATAAACGAGTACCTTGACTTCCATGCACCCAAAATAAACACTTTTCAACACATAAACTGTCATGCTGGTATCACTGCGTTGGGTTTTTTACATTTGCCTTGCGATCCGGACCGGATTATGACAATAAATGGAACCTTGTTCCTGATTTGTCCGGCGGATGGATGTAATAACTAAATAGAATAATTCAACAAGGAGCTGCGTTGTGAGATGCAGTGATGCCTGGATGATCATCAGAATGCAGAGGATCAGACAGGCTTTCTTTTCGATAATAGCAAGGTCATGAGATTAAAATCATTAGAAATTAAAGGCTTCAAAAGCTTTGGCGACAAGGTGATCATCCACTTTGACGAAGGTGTAACGGCGATTGTTGGACCGAACGGTTCCGGTAAATCGAATGTAGTAGATGCTATGCGTTGGGTGTTAGGTGAGCAGAAAACGCGTCTTCTTCGAAGTGAAAAGATGGAGAATATCATTTTCAATGGTACGAAGTCGCGTAAACCGGCGAACCTTGCGGAGGTGAGTCTGACATTTGAAAATAATAAAGGCATCTTACCTACAGAA
Source organism: Bacteroidia bacterium (assembly GCA_044341715.1). Classification (GTDB taxonomy): domain Bacteria; phylum Bacteroidota; class Bacteroidia; order AKYH767-A; family OLB10; genus JAJTFW01. The sequence goes on from JBIIRF010000196.1 coordinate 4,478, forward strand.
TACTCTACCGTTTCAATTACACGTCGTCTCTACCGGTCAGGGGAGTCCGAATATTTGCTGAATGGTGTTACCTGTCGTCTGAAAGATATCAATGACCTTTTCCTCGATACCGGTATCGGACCAGATTCGTATGCGATCATCGAGTTGAACATGGTGGATGATATCCTGAAAGACCGGAACAACACTATCAAAACATTGCTGGAAGAAGCTGCCGGGATTTCGAAATATAAAATACGGAAGCGTCAAACTTTTCAGAAGCTCGAAGAAACCGATGCTGATCTGAATCGCGTGAATGATTTGCTGTTTGAAATTGAGAAGAGTCTGAAACAGCTGGAGAGTCAAGCGAAAAAAACTGACCGCTATTATCGACTGAGAGAAGAATACCGCACGCTGAGTACCCAACTCGCATTGTACAGTATCCGCCACCATGCAACGGCGCTTACTGAATTACAACAGCGAGAACAGGAACAGCATACCGGAAAAACAGCCTTGCAGGAAGAACTCGAAAAACTCGAAGTAAAACTGCAGGAGATGAAAACCAATGTTCTTGAAAAAGAAAAGCAGTATCAGGCAACGCAGAAAGCAATGAACGA
>JBIIRF010000418.1:0-5057 GCA_044341715.1 Bacteroidia bacterium
TGCCGGCCGCCTTTCCCGAGAGCTGCGTCAACGTTAAACGGTTCCCCTGCAACGAGACACGACCATTAAAATCTTCGTACGTCACCGGACTTTTCTTCAGCTTAAACGACACATGCGCAGCCTCCATCATTCCCTCCGAGATCAACGTCCCGGAATCCTTCGCCCTTCCTTTAATCCGCGCATCCACCAGCAGCGAACCACTCATCGACTCCAGCGTATCCGGCATATAGAAGCGACTCAGCACCTGCAGATCCACCTTACTCTTCGCACTCAGGTTAATCCAGGGATCCTTAAAATCTTCCATCACCAGATCCATCTTCAGCGGCTGACCCTGCAAACGCGCCTCCACCTGACGCAACTCCAGACGCTCCCGAGTGCCCTGCGAGCCCACCCGATTCGTATACATCCCCGTAAAACGGATATTGCTCAACGTATAATCACTATCCTTCGGACGCAACGAAGCATTCGCCGAACCGAACTCCAGCTTCACCAGCGGCTGCTTCGACTTACTAAACGCCCCCGACAACTGCAGATTAAAATAGATACTTCCATCGTAGTCATACTCCTGCAGTTTCTCCGTATACACTCCGGGAATCAGCGACAATAATTCTTTCAGTCCCGCCTCCTTACTCTGAATTTTCAGATTCACCGCAGTTTCCGTCTCCTTCTCGCGCAGATTACCATCCACAGAAAGATCCAGTGCAGCAATACGCAAACTACTCTCCCGGATATCGTACGTCCCCGCCTTCGAATCGATCCGCATATTCAGCTTCAGCTTCGTCTCCTTCGCCGAGATATAATTCACCTCCTCCGACATCAGCCGCTCCACGAAGAGATCACCCTCCCCCGAAAGATCATACACGTCCGCACTGAAGATCCCATGCCAGTTCATCTCCTTCGCATGCAACACATAATCGCGTTTACCCGGAACACTCCGGTAATTCACCGTTGTTTCACTCAGGATAATCTCCTCCAGTTCCAGGTTAAAAGACGAAGAACCGCTACCTTTCTTAAACACATCAAAATTTTCCTTACCGGCAGCATCCTCAAACAGCGTACACGTAGCATCTTCGATCGTAATTTTTTTCAAACGGAGATCATCCTTCAACAGATCCCACCAGCTGAACTGAAGAAAAATATGCCGCGCATTCAACAGTTCCTCACGGGTACCTGACACCGCAGCCCCTTTTGTACTCACCTCTGAGAAATCAACACTCGCATACGGAAACTTACGGATCAGCGAAAAACTAATATCTCCCACCTTCACCGGCACCGAGAGATAGTTATTGATCTGCCCCACCGCCAGTTCCTTGATCCGCGGACCCAACAGCCAGCCAGCCACCAGGAGCAGCAACAGCAACACTGCAGGGACACCCAACAGCCACCACCATAATTTCTTCGAACGGTTCACGGGACAAAAATAAGCGCAATAGTATAATGCAATTGCAGCCCGGGATATTGTTATGAAGATGAAATATACCGGATCAAAAGTTGATAAATTCTTGGCCTTACGTAGATCCTCGCCACAACAGGAACACTACGAGGCTTATAAGCCATGACGTGTACTAAGCGAAGCGAAGTTCTACGTCATGGGAAATAGCCGGCTGAACACATCGCAGTATAAAGGCGCTTACACCTTGATGCGACAGCCGGCGATAAAGGAAACAACCAATTAACGGACGATCAGCAGCGGAAGAAACTCCTCCACATTGGCAGATGAAACCAGCATACGGTAAATACCCGGAGCCAGTGCGGAGACATCCAACAACGGATTTTTTGAACCCGGCGACTGCCACAACACTTCCCGGCCGCTGATATCAAAAAGTTTCACAGAACGAACCACTGATTCACCCTGCAGCGAAATAATTCCTGCCGCGGGATTCGGAAACACAGAAAACTGCGAAGTATAACGTTCAGGGATACCCGAAGTTGTATACTGGAACGGCTGCTGACTGATCGTATAACAAAACGTATCCTGCGCCGACACGGTATAACTGCCATCCTGCACCGGAGAATATGTGCTGCTGTTAGCACCCGGCACCGGAAGACCATTCAGGAACCATTGCCAGTTTGTTAACCAGGAAGGAGTCGCTGACAATAAATTTCCCTGCTGCGAAATAACGGGATGTTGAGGATGCTTCACCGATACATTCAATGTAACGCCCAGAAAAGAAATATAATTCGGACAAATGCCCGGACTACCACTCACCGTATAACTACCCGGCGAAGTCACTACCAGCTGCACTCCATTCGCACCCGGAATCGGAACACCATTATTGTACCAGACAATATTCGTCGTATACGGCTGCATGATTTCGAAAAAGATCGTATCGGCCCCATCCGCCTCCGTACTATCACAAATAAACATATCACCATTATTCGGATCAATTCCATACGAGCCGGAGCTCATCACTGTCACCGGCAAAAACACCCAGCCATCAATAAACACCGAATCCGATGACTCCGAACAACCGTTCAAAGTAGCCAGCACACTGTAATAAGAAACCGCACCGGTATCCACGCCCACAGAAATTGTAGGATTGGTTTCACCCGGCAATAACTGACCATCGCGGTACCATTGATAGCTATCGTAGGTTTGCGTAGTAATCAATGCAGCATCATTCGGACAAAGCACCGGTGTTGTAGTAGAAACCGTTGCCGTAAACGGACATTGCGCCGCGACATCCTGTTTTTGAAAAACCAACATCGCCAGCAAGAGCATAATAATTTGTAAGATACGTAACATAGTAAGGGTTTTATAAGCAGAAGACGAACAATATTTCAAAGGTTGCCCGGGGAGAGGAACATAAGATAAAAAAACATGTGACGGGAAAATTAGATTGGGAAGGTGGTAAATCCGTCAGGACCTCATCCCAGCCTTCTCCAGAGGAGAAGGGGCAAAACTTTCTGGATGATCTTTCTCCCTCTCCTCTGGAGAGCTTGCCTGCCGAGGTAGGGGTTGGGGTGAGGTGTCGTTTGTTGCGAGGATGCTTCGTGGCCAGAGTGATGCGAAATTAGCTGAATAATAAAACTCGCGTATAAGATATGTCGCTCCGATGGAACTGGATGTTGTGGAAGTCTTAGACTCAGAAAACGTCAAAGTAATTTCAGATTACCGAAATGATCATCAGCCTTTAGCCAGCAGCTAGATGCCAGTAGCCAGTAGCGAGCAGCCAGATGCCAGCAGCCAGTTGCCAGATGCCAGCAGCCTGTAGCCTGTAGCCAGATGCCATCAGCCAGATGCCAGCAGCCAGTAGCCAGATGCCAGCAGCCAGCAGCCAGATGCCAGATGCCAGTAGCCAGCAGCCAGCAGCCAGTAGCTTGCAGCCTGCGGCCGTCTGCTTTTACCAGCGAAACACCACACCACCTTCGAGAGATTGACGGAAGGATTTACGTTTGGCGACGTAACTATCGCTGTACTGTGATGAAAGCATGAGACTCCCTGCAGGACGAAGGAGGAGCGACCAATGTCCGGATAAAACATAAGCTGCTTCCAGACGAAAAAGCGCATCTACTGCATTGCGACGATAGATAGGACTATCCTCCTGTGTATTCTCCACAATATTGCCATCAATATTGTAAACCATGGCGGTTGCATTCAACAAGTTCGTATAGGCGATACCGGTATGAACTCCCAAAGACCATTTTTCCTTTTGCACTAAACGATAACCGATTAAAACAGGCACACTCAGCCGGCTGAAAGAATTGCGCACCATGGTATCCGAAACTACCACTTCATTCAGGGAACTGACTGCACCGGGAGCTAGCGGATCAGAATACGTTAAGGCGATACCGTTAGTAGTGGTCAAGGATCCAAAAGTGGTATCCATATACATAAAAGCTGTTCCGGCAGAACCATCGCTAGACGCCAATTGCTTGAACTTCCAGTCTTCCTCTTGTCGTGAATAACTAAAGCCCGAGGTAAACACCCAACGGCTACCCACGCATGCATTTACTTCTACACCACCCAGGAACGAAGCCACCGGCTGTTCTGCATTGTTCAGGCTCGTTTCATCTATTACATAATTATTTCCGGCGTATTGATTACTCCATTGCCCGGCACCTGCAGCCAGAGCTAACTCCCATCGGAGCGAACGTGGTGATTTACCGGCATTGTTCATTGAATCGGGAAACAGTGGTGTAAGAGAATTTGCATTGATCACCTCCAATGCCATTGCAATCGAATCTGCAGGAACCTCCTGTGAATACGAAACTGTTTCATCTTCACACTCGTCTTTCTGCATCGCCACCGACGATTCCTCCGGTAAAAAAGGATTCTCCTCTCCACCAAATGAACTTACAGGTGAAAGCGGCTGATCATCTTTCGGAGTAACGGCTATCTCCTGTACAGGAATTACACTTTCCGTTTTTGATTTCCGCACACGCTTGCGTTTTTCCCTGCGCGGAGTGGAGTTTGCCGGAGCAGAGGAGAGTGAATCATCTGCAGCAGAAACATCCGATGCTACCACCGGAACGGAAGTTACCATATCATCATCCCGGTCAACGCGTTGGGGAGAAGATGTATCAATGGAAACATTCGACGAAGAATCGGCAGACGTTAAAACACGATCAGCATCCTCCTTCCAGTTCGAAAAAACAACATACGATAACAGCGCAACACCCGCCAGCACTGCTGCTGCACGGAAATAAAATTCCGGACCGGCATTCATCCACCAGAACACTACCCTGCGTTTCTTCTTCTTCTCGCCGATCTGCTCGTGAATTTTCGCACGCAGTTCTGCCGGAGGCTCCTCACGGAAGTCCTGCAGCCGACGAAAAAATTCCTGATCCTTATTATTTACATCACTCATTTTCCGAACTATTTAGCGAAGGTCTGATGTCTTACGCACCAATGCCTCCACCTGTTGCCTTAATTGTTTACGCGCCTTAAAGAACTGTGTCTTACTCGTACTCTCACTGATTCCCAACTGTGCAGCAATTTGTTTATGACTAAATCCTTCCACCGCAAAAAGGTTAAACACCATCCGATAACCATCCGGCAGCTGCCGAATCATCTCCACCAATTCCTTTTCACTAACATCCGGCCAGGGATCCTC
>JBIIRF010000197.1:0-5047 GCA_044341715.1 Bacteroidia bacterium
GCATAAGGAGTGTTCTTTTTAGAACCACGGAAGCCCATTTTACCGGCAGAAGCCCAGGAGATAACCTGTCCGGTTGTATTGGTAAGACTGATGATAATGTTGTTAAATGTGGCACTGATATGTGCCTCACCGGCAGCCTCCACCTTTACAACTTTCTTCTTTACGGCTTTAGTTTGTTTAGCCATTGGTCAGATTGGAATATTAAATCCGTTTAATTAATTATTTTGTAACCTTTTTCTTGTTCGCAACGGTCTTACGTTTACCTTTACGAGTACGGCAGTTGTTCTTAGTACGCTGACCACGAACAGGAAGACCTACACGGTGACGAACACCGCGATAGCATCCGATATCCATCAGACGTTTAATGTTCAACTGATTTTCAGAACGGAGAGCTCCTTCTACTTTGAACTCATCGTTGATCAGTGTACGAATCTTCGTCAACTCATCATCGTTCCATTCATGCACCTTCTTATTCCAGTCAATACCGGCTTCAGTAAGGATTTTTTGGGCAGAGGCGCGACCAATGCCATAGATGTAAGTGAGACCTATCTCACCTCTTTTATTTTTCGGTAAATCAATACCAGATATACGAGCCATTATCTGCTGTAATTTCTAATTGTTAAACGAATCTAAGATTAACCCTGACGCATCTTAAAACGAGGGTTCTTTTTGTTGATCACATACAAGCGACCTTTACGGCGCACGATTTTACATTCGGCGCTGCGCTTTTTGAGGGATGGACGGACTTTCATTTTTAATCTTAGGTTACCCGATTGGGTGGTTTATTTATAACGGTAAGTTATTCTTCCTTTGGTCAGATCATACGGCGACATCTCTACTTTTACTTTATCACCAGGCAAGATTTTGATGTAGTGCATCCGCATCTTACCGCTGATATGAGCAATGATTTCATGTCCGTTCTCCAACTCCACGCGAAATGTTGCGTTAGAGAGGGCTTCTGTGATCGTGCCGTCTTGTTCGATGGCCGGTTGCTTTGACATTAGATCAGGCGAGTGTTGCTATTTTCTCTGTTATGTAACTATTTTCTGCGATGGCCAGTTCAATGTACTCAAAGGTGCTGAGTATATCAGGCTCGCCATCGGTAATGGCTATTGTATGCTCGAAGTGCGCGGCCGGCTTACGGTCTGCAGTGATAATGGTCCAACCATCTTTCATCTGCCGGATCTGCCTTGTCCCGAGGTTAATCATCGGTTCAATAGCGATGGTCATTCCTGGCTTCAGAAGCGGACCATGTCCCTTCTTACCATAATTGGCCACCTCCGGTTTTTCATGCAGTTTCTGGCCGATACCATGACCTACTAATTCCCGCACTACTCCGTATCCATTCGCTTCCGCGAAATCCTGGACAGCTGCACTGATATCGCCTATCCGATTTCCGGATTTTGCTTTCGCGATACCTTTGTACAAGGATGTTTTAGTGACTCTGAGTAATTGCAGAATTTCCTCGCTTACCACTCCCACAGGGAAAGTATACGCTGAATCTCCATGATATCCATTCATGAAAACCCCACAATCAACAGACACTACATCTCCTTCATTCACCACTCTGCTACCGGGAATACCATGTACAATTTCTTCATTAATCGAAATGCACAGAGTATGTTGATACCCGCTGTAACCTTTGAACGAAGGTACCGCCCCATGATCACGAATAAACTTCTCCGCAATCGTATCCATCTCCAGTGTTGTAATTCCGGGACGGATATTCCGGGCGACCTCTGCCAGTGTTTTTCCTACAAGTAAAGAACTATTCCGGATGTACTCAATCTCTTCACGTGTCTTCAACACTATAGTACTTCCGCTCATTTTTTCAATCGTCAATATGCACTATCAGGCAGTAACCCCTGCTGAAGCACGTCCCTTGATACGACCTGATTTCATCAGACCATCGTAGTGACGCATCAACAGATGGCTTTCAATCTGCTGGAGGGTATCCAGAACTACACCCACCAGAATCAGGAGAGATGTACCACCATAGAATTGTGCAAAGTTAGTATTTACACTGGCCAATTTGGCAAAAGAAGGCAGAATTGCCACTAAAGCCAGGAATATTGATCCAGGTAAGGTGATTTTTGACATTACATCATCGATAAACTCAGATGTTTTGCGACCAGGTTTAACCCCCGGAATAAAACCACCATTCTTCTTCATATCATCTGCCATCTGACTCGGATTCACAGCGATAGCCGTGTAGAAGTAAGTAAACAGAATGATAAGTGTTGCAAACACGATGTTATACAACGGAGAAGTATAATCTGTAATATTCGCTGCAAAGCCCTGCCATGAAGCAGATTCAGGGAAGAACTGAGCAACATACGCCGGAATGAACATAATTGCCTGAGCAAATACGATTGGCATTACACCGGCAGCATTGACTTTCAAAGGAATATATTGACGAACTCCGCCATATTGTTTGTTACCAACAATCTTCTTCGCAAACTGCACCGGAATTTTTCGTGTACCCTGAACCAGGAGAATCACTGAAACAACCACAGCAAACAAAGCCACCATCTCAATCAGGAAGATCACAAGACCACCACCCTGATCATTCAAACGAGACAAGAACTCATCACGCAAGGCAAACGGCAGACGAGCGATGATACCAGTCATGATAATCAAAGAGATACCATTACCGATACCTTTTTCGGTAATACGCTCACCTAACCACATGATAAACAATGTACCAGCAATGATGATCAATGTAGACGTAAACATAAAGAACGTCGGAGAGATCAGATCAGGATTCGAATAAGCGATGATAGCACCCGGAGCTTGCGCCTTCAGGTTAATAAGGTAACCCGGAGCCTGGAAAATAACCACAATAACGGTAAGGATACGGGTAATTTGATTGAGCTTCTTACGACCACTCTCTCCTTCTTTCTGTAATTTCTGGAAGTATGGAACAGCAATACCCAACAACTGCACCACGATAGAAGCAGAAATGTAAGGCATGATACCCAATGCCACAACGGATGCCTGAGAGAAGGCACCACCGGAGAAAGCATCGAGGAGTCCAAGGATACCACCTGAAGTCTGAGCACGTAAGCCAGCCAGTTGCGACGGGTCGATACCCGGAAGCACTACGTGAGCAGCAAGTCGGTAAACCAACAGGAACAATATGGTATTCAGGATTCTGGCACGCAGGTCCTCAATCTTGAATATGTTCTGTAATGTCTGTATGAAGTTCTTCATAAGTCTTGTTAGAGGGTTGCAGTAGAACCACCCAATTTTTCAATCGCGTTTTTAGCTGTATCAGAGAAAGCATGTGCTTTAACGTCAACTTTTGCTTTGAGTTCTCCGCGACCGAGAATTTTCACGAGGTCATTTTTAGAAACCAGTCCACGCTGGATAAACACCTGCTGGTCAAAGCTGGTAATTCCATGCTGTTCAGAGAGTTTCTGAAGAGTATCGAGGTTGATGCCTGCGTATTCTACACGGTTAATATTTTTAAAACCGAATTTCGGAAGACGACGCTGTAAAGGCATCTGTCCACCTTCGAACCCGATTTTACGGCTGTTACCGCTACGGGAACCGGCACCTTTATGACCACGGGTAGATGTACCACCATGACCGGAACCTGTACCACGACCGATACGTTTTGGGTTCTTTGTAGAACCATTTGCGGGCTTAAGATTGCTCAAATCCATAATCTGTATTGTTTCTCTTGTTCAGATGGATATATTATTTCTCAACTACGTGAACCAGGTGCTGTACTTTAGCCACCATGCCTTTTACTTGCGGGGTTGCTTCCAGTTCCACTGTTTTATTCATTGTCAGACCGAGCGCCTTCAGCGTGCGTTTCTGATTTTCAGAGCGATCAATTCCGCTCTTCACTTGTGTAATAGCCAACTTAGCCATAATGATCTGCTTGGAGGATATTATCCGTTAAATACTTTACTTAAATCAACACTTCTTTGTTGAGCAACTGCATGCGCATCACGCATTTTGAGCAGTGCATCGATAGTTGCTTTCACCACGTTGTGCGGGTTAGAGGAACCTTTAGACTTTGCAAGTACATCGGTTACACCCACACTCTCCAACACGGAACGCATCGCACCACCTGCAATTACACCGGTACCAGGAGCAGCCGGCTTCAGGAATACACGAGCGCCACCGAATTTACCTTCCTGCTCATGAGGAACAGTTCCTTTTCTAAGTGGTACACGTACCAGATTTTTCTTTGCGTCGTCAATTGCTTTGGTTACCGCATCGGTCACCTCTTTTGCTTTGCCGAGACCATGTCCCACAACGCCTTTCTCATCCCCTACCACCACGATGGCAGCGAATCCAAAAGCACGACCTCCTTTGGTCACTTTGGTAACCCTGTTTACCGCCACCAGTTTATCGTGGAGTTCGGTATCAGTTGACTTAACGCGTTTGCTGTTCTGAATCATTTGCTATTTCGTAACTATCGGTTCAAATTAGAATTGAAGTCCTCCCTCACGTGCACCATCAGCAAGGGCTTTCACACGACCATGGTAGAGGTAACCACCGCGATCGAATACCACCGAACTAACACCGGCAGCCTTTGCTTTCTCAGCAAGGATCTTACCTACTGATGCAGCTTGTTCAACTTTATTGATTTTAGCATCTACTCCACTCTCACGAGAAGAAGCTGCAACGATGGTGTGACCTTGCACATCATCAATTACCTGCGCATAAATCGCTTTATTGCTGCGGTAGATGGAGAGTCTTGGACGCTCTGCTGTTCCTTTGATCGCCTTACGGATACGTGAACGTATTTTGGTGCGGCGGACTATTTTTTGGTCTTGCATGATAAACCGGAAACTATATCGGTTAATTTATTTTATTTCTTAGAAGCGGACTTACCTGCTTTTCTACGGAGGGTTTCACCAACAAACTTGATACCTTTTCCTTTGTATGGCTCAGGCTTACGGAGTGAGCGGATCTTTGCAGCAACTTGTCCGAGCAGTTGTTTATCGTGACTTTCCAGAGTAATGATCGGGTTCTGACCTTTATCCTGACGTGTAGCCACTTTGATTTCACCTGGAAGATCAAATACTAC
>JBIIRF010000312.1:0-3434 GCA_044341715.1 Bacteroidia bacterium
GAAAAATACGAGAACTTTGAAGAGTTACCTCCATTGGACCAGCAACTCATTGATGAAGCCAGAAAAGCCGCCGACGACGCCTATGCCCCCTACTCGCACTTTCATGTAGGAGCAGCGGTCTTACTCGAAAACGGAACCATCATCCGCGGAAACAACCAGGAAAATGCAGCCTACCCATCCGGACTTTGTGCAGAAAGGGTTGCACTCTTCGCCACCGGAGCACAGCATTCCGGAGTAAAGATCAACGCCATTGCCATCACCGCATATCCCGAAGGAAAAAAAATTCCTGCCGTGCCGATTAGTCCCTGCGGAGATTGTCGACAGGTCATGGCCGAGTACGAATTACGCTACGATAAAAAAATACGCCTCATCATGGAAGGCGGAAACGGCACCTATATCGTGAGTAATTCCGTAGCACAATTATTACCGTTTTTGTTCAGCGGAGATGTACTGAAATAAGGCAATCCATTCCGTTCAGGTGTCAGACCGGGCAGTTTCTCCGGCAAACCACGATTTTAACACCCTGTATATCAATCCGGTGCGGGAATTGCCAAACGGATGTAAAAACCGTACGCCCTCTCTGCGGTTCCGTTAGAAGATTCACCCTCTTTCCCTATTTTTGTTGCTATGGAAACAGCTACGAAGACGAAGAAAACCAAACCTAAATACTCCCGTGAGCAGTACCTGAAATGGTACGAAGAGATGCAATTAATGCGTCGTTTTGAAGAGCGTGCCGGCCAACTTTATGGCATGCAAAAGATCAAAGGCTTCTGCCATTTATACATCGGACAGGAAGCCGTAGTAGCCGGCGCAATGAGTGTAATCAAAGCCGAAGACTCCATGATCACTGCATACCGCGACCATGCCCATGCTTTAGCGAAAGGTATATCAGCGAGAGAAGTGATGGCTGAGTTATTCGGAAAAATCACCGGCTGTTCAAAAGGCAAAGGCGGATCCATGCACATGTTCAGCAAGCCACACCGTTTCTTTGGCGGACACGGTATTGTAGGTGCACAGATTCCGCTCGGCGCTGGTATTGCGTTTGCAGAAAAATATAACAACACCGGAAATCTCTGCGTATGTTACTTCGGCGACGGAGCTGTTCGTCAGGGAGCATTGCATGAAGCCTTCAACATGGCCATGCTTTGGGAGTTGCCTGTCATTTTTGTGGTAGAGAACAACGCATACGCGATGGGAACATCCGTAGAGCGCACATCGAATGTACACGACCTTTATAAAATCGGTTTAGCGTACGACATGCCTTCTTATCCCGTAGATGGAATGAGTGTTGAAGACGTACATGAAGCGATGGAAAAAGCCGCGAAACATGCACGCGAAAAAGGTCCGGTTTATCTCGAGATGAAAACCTATCGTTACCGTGGGCATTCCATGAGTGACCCGGCCAAATACCGCACCAAGGAAGAAGTAGAAAGTTACAAGGCACAAGATCCGATCGAGATGGTGAAAAATACCTTGCTCGAGCAGAAAATGGCCACTGAAGAAGAAATTGAAAAGATCAACGAACGCATCAACGATATTGTAGAAGACTCTGTAAAGTTTGCTGAAGAATCACCATATCCGGACCCCTCTGAACTTTTCAAAGATGTGTACATGGAAGAAAATTATCCATACATCACTGAGTAACACAACAAGCCTTAACCATTTATTTCAGGAGGAAAAATATTTACTGATATCCTCTGAAAACAAATCAACCCACAACGAACAAAGCATATGGAAATAGTGAGGATGCCCAAGATGTCGGATACGATGACAGAAGGCGTAGTAGTGAAGTGGCATAAGAAAGTAGGAGACACCATTAAAAACGGAGACCTCGTAGCCGAGATTGAAACCGACAAAGCCACGATGGAATTTGAATCCTATCAGGCAGGGACATTATTATACACCGGAATTGAAGAAGGAAAAGCCGCACCGGTAGATGCGATTTTAGCGATCCTCGGAAAACCGGGAGAAGATTACAAAGAATTTCTGGAGAAAGAAATGGCTGCAACAAAAACGGCAGCACCTGCAGCAGCGGCAGCATCTACTCCGTCTACACCTGCACCAGCTCCTGCTCCGGTTGCGACTGCGAGTCCGGCACCTGCACCCTCTATTTCAGCTCCACGAGTGCAAGAAATTATCAGCACTGTAAACGGAGATGATCGTCTGAAAGCTTCCCCGTTGGCTAAACGTCTGGCAGCAGAAAAAGGCATCGACCTCAGTATGCTGAAAGGAAGTGGCGAACACGGACGCATAGTAAAGCGCGATATTGAATGGTTTAAGCCGGGAACATTTGTTTCTTCGGGAGCTATCATGCCGGGAGCGGTCACCAAGGAGAGTTTTGACGAAGTAACGGTCACGCAGATGAGAAAAACCATCGCACGCCGTTTGAGCGAAAGTAAATTCACTGCGCCTCACTTCTACCTCACCATGGACATTGACATGGACGAAGTAGTGAAAGCACGTGAAAGTGTTAATCAGATAGCGGCTGTAAAGATTTCCTTCAACGACTTCGTAGTAAAAGCAGCGGCGGCAGCATTACGTCAGCACCCTGCAGTGAATAGTTCATGGCTGGGCGACCGTATCCGCACCAACCACCATATCAACATCGGAATCGCAGTAGCGGTAGATGAAGGATTGCTCGTTCCTGTAGTTCGCTTCGCTGATTCAAAAACACTCAGCCAGATTGCAACAGAAGTAAAAGACTACGCGAAGAAGGCAAAAGAGAAAAAACTTCAGCCACAGGATTGGGAAGGCAATACCTTCACCATCTCCAACCTCGGCATGTACAATATTGAAGAGTTCACAGCTATCATTAATCCACCTGATGCCTGTATTCTTGCTGTCGGTGCCATCAAACAAATTCCGGTAGTTAAAAATGGAAGCATTCAGCCCGGCAATGTGATGAAAGTAACACTCAGTTGTGATCATCGTGTTGTAGATGGTGTAGTCGGATCCAAGTTCCTGAATACATTTAAAGCATTACTCGAAAATCCAGTGATTTTACTTGGGATGAATAGTATTTAAAACTGCGAAAGTATCCAAATAAAAAGAGGGCTGATTTGTAAATCTACACATCAGCCCTTATTTTTTACAATCAAGTCGAAACTAAATTACCTACGAAAGATTAATAGGAAATCAGTACCAACGCTGTTTTATTCCTCATAGATTTTCTCTACCAACAATTTATTCGCCTCCATAATCACTTTCCGTTTCAGACTCAGTTTCGGTGTCATCTCACCCTTATCAATGCTCCATTCGCGAGGAAGGAGTTCAATTTTTTTGATGGTTTCGTAAGAGCCCAGAGTTCCATTCACCAGGTTCACATCCTTCATCACTCTGTTCTTCACACGCTCGATACGGATCAGTTCTTCGTTGGAGGCAGGAACGGGAATCTGTTTTCGTTCGCACCATTCTTTCACGAAAACAAAATTCGG
>JBIIRF010000011.1:0-15451 GCA_044341715.1 Bacteroidia bacterium
TTCAAGCTGAATCAGTCGTTGAGTTAATTTTAATGCAATTTTTTCAGATGCAGGATTAGGTGATACTACCAATGAATTTACTGATTCATTCTCCACGGAACTAAGGCGTGGCACTGCAGGAATATCATAACTCATAATTATCGGTGCATTTACATTGTCCAACATAACAGGGTAGTTTTCATATCGGCCACCAAGCCAGTATGCTTTCAGGTTGGATTCATCAAAAACAAAACTGCTACCATAAACACCGTTTGATAAAGCAAGGAATGCATCTGGCGTTTCAGTGTGTACCTTAATATCTGTAGCCTCAAGATTGAGGTTATCATCGTATTGAGCAAGCAGGCTCCTTTTTGAAGTGGTTACAATTGAAGCGCCACCTAAATACACTCTGCCATTTGAGGAATATACAAGACCGGTGGCATAATCAGCAGCATTAAAACTTCCACGATATGTACGGCTTGCCAATGTGGTTCCTGTAGTACTATACTTTCTCAAAAAGATATTCTGATTGCTAACCCCTGCATTCACATCGGTTACCGAATGCGCAACAAAAATATCTCCGGCAGGATTCAATGTTAAATAGCCTCCATAATCATTAGAATTAGCTGTACCATTCACATATTTAGTCCATAGTCTTGTACCTGCAGTGTTGTATTTCACCAAATAGGCATCTGTAGTTGTCCCTCCTCTCTCTGACGATGCGGTGAAATAGATATTTCCAGAAGGATCTAAAGTTAATTGACCCGGATAGTCATCGAAATCGCCGGTAACAGCATTGAAATTTTTCTTCCATACAGAAGTACCACCTGCAGAAAACTTCTGAAGAGTGACTTGCGAACCGTTTCCGGTAGTACTTGTGGATGAACCCAGAACATAACACTCCCCGACAGAATTACCACAAACTTTATAGGGTATATAACCGGTTATCGGAAGATAATACTGTTGTGTTCCTGCATCATCATATTTTACCAGGTAATATCCGATTGAACCTTGTTTTACAAGTACAAAAACTGCAGCTCCGGCATGAAAGATATCAATTGAATAATCAATTTCCGCTGTGCCACTAGGACTAAAAATATATCTCCTCCAAAGTTCCACAAGTGAACTCGAGTACTTTACTATGATCGCATCTGTATTGTAGTTTGCATCGTAGAAATATCTGCCGGCAATATAAAAATTACCGAACGCATCTTTAGTAATACCAACTATATTATCAAACTGGTTATAGCTTGCCCCTGCCAAAGGATTGGATTGAGAAACTTCAAATCGGCTAATACTTGCTCCTGTTACAGCATCGATTCTATTCAGATATGTTTTTGTGAATTCGACACCGGCCGGAACCATTTGCGATACCGATTCGGCCATCAGCAAATCTCCATCTGCCATTGTTGTACCAATAAACCTTTCATAAACTGCACTCCCCGGAGATTCCGGAAAATCAATT
This sequence comes from Bacteroidia bacterium, assembly GCA_044341715.1. GTDB lineage: Bacteria > Bacteroidota > Bacteroidia > AKYH767-A > OLB10 > JAJTFW01. The sequence continues at coordinate 1,445 of JBIIRF010000011.1, forward strand.
GTCCAATTGCGGGTAGGTTGTGAAATTGTACTGTTATGTAGTCCACATAAGAGCAGTACAGTGAAGAGAACTTTTTCCATGATGAAATATCTTTCTTGAAAAGTAAGTGATTCCGGCATTCCCAATTAAAATAACTAGTATCCGGCAATTTTTCCTAGTATTGGTATCTCTTTTAAAAGAATCCAAATGATTGAATTTTCTATTTAACCGAATCCTGCTCTCATCAGCAGTAAAAACCGGCAAAAAATGATACCCGTTGTAATTTCTCAGTTACAGCCTGCGATTCTAAAAACTATTTCTTGATTCTATTCCTTCCAGAAAAACTTCGTAGAGAAAGAAGCCTGCACACCGTTAATGGTAAGGATATAACTTCCACCTTTCAACCCATAGGCTTCCAGCTGTAATGTATTTATTCCCTGACGAAGAAGTCCTTTAAAGATGACATCGATTAAATTTCCACCGGCATCAAAGAGTTGAATCGTTACCTGCTGATCGCGGATACTGGAGATTTCAAAAGTGGGAGTTGGTCCGCTGGTGAGTTGACGTACACCATCCTTCACGGGTTTCTCCTGGATTCCTGTTGTCAGAATAGTTACCGTATCCTGCTTATTGGAAAGTGAGGCAGAGCAGTTATTGGGTCCGCCCGAAACAGATAAAGCCGAAATATAGGTGCCGGGAGCAGCGTATGTTACTACAGGATTCTGAAGTGAAGATGTCATTGGGGAGCCGCCATTAAAAAACCATGACCATGCTGCAGGACTATCGGGACTCGTACCATAGTACTGAACCTGATTTCCTGTGATAACATGAGAGACGATCACCTGACATACCTGAGCTTCTGCAACCTGTTGAAACAACGAGATGCTCAGTAAAATGAGAATATACTTTTTCATTGCGTGGAATACGAATGTAGAAACCAACCTGATATGAAACAAACTGACTTGGTAAATGTTTCATTAATGGAGGCGAACGGCCTCTTTCAGGCATGGAAGGAAATATCGGGGCGGGAAATTTATCTACAATTTGCTGATGAAGTAAGCAGAATCGGGAAGAGGGAATTATCTTCGCAGGATGCAGGAAGAACGCGGGGTTTTAAGTCTGTCGGAGCTATCGGCGATCGTTGCCGGTATCTTCAGCATGCACTTCAGCGGTGAACGCTTTTGGGTAACGGCTGATATCATCGGATTGAAGATGAGTCGAGGCCATTGCTATTTACAGCTTGCTGAAAAAGATGAATTCGGCAGTACTCCCAAAGCAGAGTTCAGAGGCATTATCTGGGCCAGCACTTATGACCGCCTGGCACCACGCTTCTTTCGCAGCACAGGAAGTCCATTGAGGGAATCTATTCGTGTATTGATGCAGGTAGAGGTACAGTATCATGAACGGTATGGACTTAGTCTGCTCGTTTCGGATATTGATCCGGCCTATACACTCGGACAGATGGAGATGGAGCGGAGGCAAACCATCGAAAAGCTGAAGAAAGAAGGGCTTTACGATCGCAACAAAGAACTTGAACTTCACGAATCACTACAGCGTATTGCTGTAATTTCAGCTGAAGACAGTAAAGGATACGAAGATTTCATCACCCGCCTGGAAACTAACGTTTACGGATATACGTTTCATCACCGGCTTTACACTTCGCTGCTTCAAGGCGATCTGGCAGCAGGTGATATCATAGCTAAGCTACAGCGCATCAAAGCAGATATGCCTACCCGAAAATATGATGCTGTAGTAATTGTGCGCGGAGGAGGAGGAGCATCGAGTCTGGAATGCTTTAATAATTACCTGCTGGCCGAAGCAATCGCGAAATTTCCATTACCGGTAATCACAGGTATCGGACACCAGGCCAACAAAAGCGTGGTAGATGAAGTAGCGCATACGGATAGGATGACACCAACGGATGTTGCAAATTTCCTCATCGAACATCAGGTGGCTTATGAAGAAACAGTGGAATCGTATTGGGCGCAGATAAGGGATATGAGTCTGCAAACATTCCAGCTACAACAGGAATTTTTAAGTGAAGCCACACATCAGTTACAGCAAAGTGTACGACAAGGAATCAGCGAAGCACACCGGTTCACGGATCAGGCGGCGTTTTCTCTTCGTCATCAACTACAGGCGGTTATTTTAAATGAAAGAAACATCCTGCAGAACACACAATCACAATTGCAACGGAATGTACGGCAGCAATTCCTGATCGACACAGCTTACTTCGATCAATGCATGGTGCAGATCCGCAAACTATCGCAGGCACAGCTTCAACGCAATGATGAGCGACTACAACACCAGGAAAAACAACTGCGCATGCTGGATCCGGCAGAGATTCTGAAGCGCGGTTATAGCTATACCCTCCATCAGGGAAAAATTATCACAGACGCGGCTTCTCTCAAAGAAGGAGAAGAAATCACCACCGTGTTATACAAAGGCGAAATCATTTCTACAATTAATACTTTAAAAGATGGCTGAAAAATTCAGTTACGAAAAAGCAAAAGCAGAACTGGAGCAGATTCTGGATGAACTGGAACGCGGAGATACGGGCGTTGATACGCTTGCCAAACATGTAAAACGTGCAGGAGAACTCATCCGCCAATGCAGAGAGAAACTACGCAGCACTGAGAAAGAAGTAGAAGGCTTACTCGGGGAGATGGAAGAGTAATTACTCGACCACCAGTTTCTTCGTCAGGATTCCTGTTTCAGTACGCAATTGTACCAGATACGTGCCCGAAGAAATTCCCTTCTGTAGTGTAAATGTTTCTGTATAACTACCGGCAGACCTGGAAGCCATAGTAAAAAATAACTGCACCAACTTACCCTCTTTTGTATACAATCCGGCATCCATACTTTGCTTCTCCATCAATTCAAAACGAAGTGTGAATCCATCGCGCACCGGGTTCGGATATACGTCCACGTTAGTAATTTCAGCAGGTGGACTATTTAATCCGGCCGGATTTGAAAGCAGATATCGAGCAACGCCCACCTTTTTTGCGCCTGTTGGAAAAGCATTCGCCTCCCCTATCAACACCAGTTTGTTACCGGAAGTAATGTATGATGCTCTTGAATATGCAAGACTGCCTGAAAATAAAGAGGTGATCACTCCGCTGCTTCCGAATGAAACATCTGGACTTCCATTCACTTCAATACGCATGGCGGAGAAGGCAACATTGCCTGAGCCAGACCAACTGGAATATCCCGATGCAATGATTTTACCGTCTGACTGCTGAGCCAACGAGAAAACATAGTCAATAGAGTTGCCCGGCGAACTAACAATATTCAGACTCAATGCACCTCCTGTACCGAAAGAGGCATCCAGTGCTCCATCAATATCAAATCGCACTAACGCAAAGTCATTAAAAGTGGCCGGTTCATAGTTAATTCCTCCCGCTACAACTTTATCATCACTTTGAACCAATACGCAAGTGGCACGGCAGTTATTACTGCTAAATGTATATGTAGCCCAACCACCGGCTCCATAACTTGAATCAAGTTGACCATTCACAGTTAATCTTCCGGTGATGAAGTTCAGTTGGGGAGTGTTAATACTCAAAATAATTTTTCCACTCGATTGCATTGCAATACCATTCACTGCCTCGTCTCCCGCAACTGTATTTGCAATAAAATATCCTTGATTTGCAAATCCTGCATCCGGGACTCCGGCAGTGTCAAGTCGAATCAATAACAGATCATTATCCTGGTTTGCCGTACTGATACCGCCGACCAGAATCATTCCGTCAGGTTGTAAATAAAGTACCTGTCCGCGATTACTTCTGCCATTGGTGTTATATTGAAAAATTCCTCCGGTGCCGAACGTATTATCCAACGAACCGCCTGCATTAAACCGTGCAACAAACAATGCTGTATCCAACAATCCACCTGAGAAGCCACATACAACAACCTTACCATTGGGCTGACGAACCATATCAAGTATCTGGTCATTTGCCGAACTTCGGATAGACTGTATTTTAAAACCGGAATTAGCGAACGTTGTATCGAGCGTACCATCTTCATTTATTCGGGTTAACATACCATCTCTTTTAGTACCTTGAAGAGAATATCCGCCAGCCATTATTTTACCGCTGGGCAATACAAGACCTGTATACGCCCGCTCTTCATTACTAAAAGTGAAAGTTGCCTGTCCGTCCTGACTAAAACTAATGTCAGGGACACCATCCTGAGCAAAACAACTAAATGAAAAGCAAAATTGAAGTATCAATAAAAAAAATCGATTCGTATTCATAAGGATGATTGCTTATTGGTTATTTACTTGCTGAATTGGCGTCGCCTTGAACTGCGCAACCAGTTTATCATCTATAAACAATTGCATTACCGCAGTTTTAACTCCATTAATTTTTCTGGAGAGCAGCTTATATCTGTTAATTTTATCGATAGCTTCAAGATACTTCTGCTCTAAGGTCATGTCCGGACAAGCCATCATGGTAACAGCCATTTTATGCAGCTTGATCATATCGTCCTGGGTAGTATACATTCCATTACATTGATTACAACCGGCAGAACCTCCGAATGTATTGGATTGCCCTTCAAAGACGATATCAATACTCTTTCCGCCTACCGGAGGTACAAATGCCGACCCATTTAGTTCAATCAATTCCCATCTCTTTCCTTCAAGCTCCGGATCCTTTCCAAATGGCTTAGCTGTTTTTGACTTACAGGAAATCAATACAACGGAAACCAGCAACATCACCCATGTAATCGTTTTCATCGAATCATCATTTCTACAAATTTCGTAAAATCTATTGAAAACGAATCTATATGATCCAAAATAATTGATACCTGATGAAATAAACCGGAGACGAATTATACAAAACTTTGCTTTCGACCTGTCAATTTTGTAATATTGAGGACAAATAGCAAAAAATGAAAAAAGTACTTCTTCTTACCTTACTGACAATCACTCTCAGCACTTTCTCTTCCTTCGCTCAGGTAGAAGGCGAGCCAACCCCGATTTCTTTTGGTGAAACAGGAAACAAAACGTATGTTGATCTGATTAGCGAACTATTTATGCAAATTCAACCCCAATTTATTGGTGGCGGTTGGGATCAGGCCAACAGAGATTGGAATGCCGACCCACAAAACAAAAATACCATTAAACAACAGGCTGCCCGTTTAAAAATGATTGCGTTTCATCTAACTTCAAATGCCTTTAAGCCTGAATGGAATAGTATTTCCAAAGACTGGAACAAGAAACTTCTGGATTGTCAATCAAAATCCCAACTTGCCATTTGCCTTAAACAATTTGAATCCATGCTCAATGAAGGTACATTTACAAAAGCATGGAAAGCAGAACGTAACATTTGGGTGCAAAATGTTGAAAGTAAAATTGAACCAACGAAATAATACCTTGTAAAATGTTAGATCAACTAATTCAACTCGTAAAAGAGCATGCCGGTGAGGCAATCGTAAATAATCCGGCTATTCCGAATGAACAGAATGATGCAGCTATTTCACAGACTGCAGGTGGTATCATGGAAGCTTTAAAATGACAAATGAGTGGCGGAAATCTCGAAGCGATTACAGGAATGTTCAAAGGAGGTAATTCCGACAATCCACTCGTAGGACAGATCAGTACAACCGTACAGAAACAATTGTCTGAGAAGTTTAATCTCGATGCCGGACAAGCGGGCAATATTGTTCAGCAAATGATTCCGGTGGTGATGAGTAGTCTGGTAAAGAAAACCAACGACCCCAACGACAATAGCTTCAACATGGACGGTATTCTTTCCTCCATTGGCGGTGGAAAGGCGGGCGATCTACTGAACTCCGTAAAAGGCCTGTTCGGAAACTAATACATTTAGACGCTGAAGCAGAATAGAAGATATGTTTTGCTTCAGCGTTATTTCATTCCTTTTCCAAATACCACTCCGACGGTGAGGTAAAAGGTATTGTAATTAGAACTAAAATTAATTTCCGAATTGTTTTCAAACGCCTCGGTTAATCCGTAGCTATAACCCATTTCTGCGGTGAGAAACCAGATATCAACACCCAGACCGGCATCCAGATTAAAGGAGCCACCTTTGAAATCACTTTCGTCAAAATCGATTTCATCTTTGTTATTGTCCACACTAAGAATAAAATCATAAGTAGGTCCTGCGCTTAACCGTAATTTAAAGCCATCCTTGTGAACAAGGTTATACGATGCCAGCGCTTTTATCTTCAATGAAGAACGTACAATTTTATTCTCGTATTCTTCAGGAATGAGCAGAGTATCTCCTTTGAACTTTGTGATCGTCACATTTCTGGCGAAGAATAATCCCGGCTGAAAGTTGAAACGGTTTCCAATACGTGCATCGAATCCGGCCATAACACCGACATCTGCGGAGAAGTCTGCATCGACAGTTAAGTTAGTGCCTTTGGGCGTTTGACTATCATCCGATAAGTTCAGAAAACTTAAACCAAATTGCGGGTTAAACTGAATCTGACTAAACGATACCTGTGTTGATCCCAACAGGAAGAACAGAAGAAGGAGCTTTTTCATAGGCTATTGTTGATGATTCAAAAATACTAAATCATTTTTACTTAGCATTTAAATAACACACGAAATAGGTGTATGTTTCTGATTTACAAGTTATTAAACACGCTGTTAAGGGCAAATGAAATCCACACTAATCAAAACAAAACTCCCATTGAATTGTTAATATTGTGCTATCCAAAAATATGTCACCGATCTTCATCAATATCTCAGCAGTTGTCCTCACCTTCCTCTTCATGGAATTTGTGGCCTGGTTTACACATAAGTACGTTATGCACGGACTCGGATGGTATTTCCATAAAGATCACCATCAACCGGAGCCGGGATTCTTTGAAAAGAACGATGCCTTCTTTTTGATCTTTGCTATTCCGAGTATGATCCTGATTTTCCTGGGTGTTACTAACGGTATGGATATACGCTTTTTCATCGGACTAGGAATTGCGATTTATGGTTTCGCTTATTTCCTGGTGCACGATATCTTCATTCATCAACGTTTTCCGCTCTTCCGCCGCTCGAACAATATTTATCTCCGCGCCATCCGCAAAGCACATAAGGTACATCACAAGCATCTTGGAAAAGAAGAAGGTGAATGTTTTGGAATGTTGCTGGTGCCGATGAAATATTTCTGGGAGGCCAAAAAATCACTGGAAGTATAAGGCTACTGAAAGCTTCAGTATTTCAGCTACTTTTCCGCGCAGCCGACATTCCCCTGTTTACCAGATACACCCCGATCATCGTCACGAACATGGCGTAGATGGCCATCGGACTGATGTTTTCCTTCAGGAGCAGCCATCCGAGGAACACCGCAACGATCGGATTCACGTATGCATACACGGAAACCTGTTGTGCCGGAAGATAACGGAGGGCATATACGAAAAGACTATATCCTAAAATAGAACCGGCTACTATCAGGTATATCATCGACCACCAACCGCTCATTTGTGTAGGCAACGACGACCATTCTCCTTCGTAAAGACCGATGAATGTAGTTACTAATCCGCTGAGCAACATCTGCCAGGCGCCGGTAATAGCGGGATTAAGATTTACGGGATACTTTTTCATGTGGATACTGCCGAATGCACCATTTGCCAATCCCCACACCAGTAAAATCAATCCAAAGTAATTTACCTGTTGTCCGATCTCAATAAGGTGATCATAAAAAATCATCCATTGTCCAACGAAGCCCACCAGAATACCAATAAACGTAATCAACGGTGTTTTCTCCGTCGGATTCCAGATGCGCGTAATAATTACAATCCATAGCGGAAACGCAGCATTCACGAGCGCCGCCAATCCACTCGACACACTTTGCTCTGCCAATACAAGAAAAAGATTGCCTCCGGTAAAGATGAATAATCCACTAACCAGAATACGTTTGAACTCTGTCTTCGCCGGAAAAATCTCCCAACCTGCCAACTTACCACCGGCAATAATCAGCAGACCTGAAATCACAAATCGCAACCCGGAGAACAGAAACGGAGGAAAGCCATCCTCCACACCAATTTTAATGGCGAGATACGTGGTGCCCCATAAAAAGCAAAGTGCCACAAGAGCAGCGTAGGGTTTCCAGTTCGACTTCATATAACGGTGAGGCATATACGTCATCAGGCAGATGCCAGTCGTGGATCACTCTGACGTTTAACAATTACTCGGGAAGTATACCAGGCGGCCGAGAAACCGATCAGCAACACGATACCGGCCACTACCAGAAAATCAACAGCACGCATCGCTACGGGATAGGCTTCGGTAATGAAATCATCACCGCTGCCGATTTTGATTATCCCGAACGATTGCTGGAGTCCGCAGACCAATGCGCCCAGCAACATACCCACCATCGCTCCGCCAACAGAGATCACCAATCCTTCGAGGAGAAAAATCCGGCGTGCCATTTTCAGATCAGCACCCATATAATAGAGTGTTTGCAGATCAGCACGTTTATCCAGAATCAGCATCGTAAGTGTACCGAAGAGATTAAACGAAGCAATCAGCAGAATAAATCCGAGGATAATATACACTGCTACTTTTTCAGAACCGATAATCTTTGCCAGAAAATCATGTTGCTGCAAACGATCCTTCACCACAAAGCCCTTGCCCAATTGTTGCTGCAGATTTTCGGCGACATCCGTATACGACGCACCATCCTTCACTTTAATCTCAAAAGAAGACAAAGCGGTTTCTTCGCCGGTAAGTTCCCGCATAAACCGCAGAGGCACCACCACGTATTTTCCGTCGAAGTCCTGCTGAATACCGAAGATACCGCTGGTAATAATCGCCTGCTGAGAGAAAGCCGCGGAGGGATCCAGGCTGGCGTAAGCGGGATCAATGCCTTTTTTGGGGAGGAAGATATTGACACGGTGCAGCAAATCATTCGGACGAATACCCAGCGAATAAGCAATCTGCGCTCCCGCAATCATATAGTTGGCATCGCCCGATTGCAGTAATGCTTCACCATCCAGTATTTTTCCCTGGAGATCGCTTGTCTTCAGAAACGTTTCACTCACGCCTTTCACGGTCACCACATACTGGCGGTCCATGTACCGAAGCAATGCATTATCCTCCAGCACAAACGTCACAAACGCGACATCCGGATTTTTCGACAACTCACGGTAAAGGCTATCCGAAGATTCAAATGTTTTCCCTTCAACGGGCTGGACACGGATATCCGGATCAAAGGAATTATAGAGGGAAAGGACCAGATCACCGAAGCCATTGAAAACGGAAAGTACCACGATGAGTCCGAACGTACCAACCGCCACACCAACCACACTCACCCAACTGATAATATTGATCAGGTGGTGCGACTTCTTCGCGAAGAGGTAGCGGCGGGCAATGGTCCAGGCCAGCTTCATGGAGAATTATTTCCAGGCTTTCACTATCAATCCGGTTCCGGTAGGGTGATTACCGGCGACATCCATCCAGTTCAATACATAGGACACCGGATAAGCGATGATATAATAGAAAGGAAGGATCACAAAGAAAAGTTTAGACGCACCCAGCATCAGAATTGGATACTTCATAGAAAGTCTCCAGGAGATTTTACCCGGAGCACCGTACTGATACCTCGCCTCCACTTTTGTAAATCCGGCAGAGCGCAGTTTATCTTCAATTTCCTTGATATTATATCCATCACGAACGTGCTCCTCGATGAACGATGATTCCTCGTCACCATGCACATCGGAACCACCCTGATCGCTCGGCGTAGAGATCAACAACATACCACCCTTCTTCAACGAAGCATTGATGTTTTTAAACACCTCCACATCTTCCAGAATATGCTCCATTACATCCACCGAGATAGCGAGATCATACGTATCTGCCTGAACAAACTTCGTCAGATCACCCACCACAAACTTCACCTTGCTCCCCGAGCCGATCTGTTCAAAGAAACGGTTACAATCAGCCACCTGCTCCTCCTTCACATCCACCGCGAGAATCTGCGCCTCAGGCAAACGATTATTCAGCCAGAAAGAATGCTGACCATAACCAGCGCCTGCATCCAGGATCATCGCCTTCTTTGGACCTTGTTTAATCCACGTTTTCAATTCTTTATGGACATGCCAGGCACGTAAAAGAAGGAGGTCAAGCAGACGGTAGAAGGTCTTGCGAAGAAAGGGCGATTTATTGAAAACATTTCCCAGACTGCGTTTAATCGGATCGTATTGCATAGGAGGCGAAATTAATAAAAAGCAACCTTTCTGAGAACCTGAGAAAGAACAGCTCCCGGAAGGGTTTCGAAGGGGATTTTAACGGGGAACGAACCGGCCCAACTAATCTTCATTCTCCGGCTCCGGCGCTGGAGGGATATGCAGATTTTTGAAAATAGCATCCATTTTCTCTGCATAATCGAGGCTATCGTCAATAAAAAACTCCAAATCGGGGATAATACGGGCCTGTTTACCGATCCGGCGACCCAAAGCACCACGTATTTCGGTTTTGTGCGTATTCAGGTTTTTGAGGATTTCCTTCGGATTCGGGGCCTTAAAAACACTCAGGTACACCCTTGCCAAACCGAGATCGGGCGTCACCTTTGCTCCGGTGATGGTGATAAAATGCGGGCCTAACCAACTGCGACCTTCTTTCTGGAAGATGTCGCCCAGTTCTTTCTGAATCAGTTTAGCGTATTTCTGCTGACGGATGGAATCCATTCTGCAAAGATAGTTAGAATGTAGAATACGGAGATGGAGATACGAGACCGGGTATTATTACCGGGAAGGAGGGGAAATACTAGTTCGATGTACACTCCGCTGTTTTAACCGCGGGGACACAAGGAGGCGCAGGGGACGCGGGGGGTGTAACATATGTATTTACGATAGTTCACAATGTACCATTCCACCACTGCAGAGAGCAAATGGCTAAAGGCTAAAAGCAAGGCCAAAGGCCTACAAAAAAAGCCCTCCGGTGAAGGAGGGCTTTTTTGGGGGTATTGAACTTGTTGATTAGATTTTCGTGATTTTGATGGTGCGGTTGCCGCTTTCGCTTTCCAGTCGGAGGAAGTAGATTCCTTGTGGTGCTTCGCGGAGATCGAGGAGTCCACGATACGTAGAGCCGGTATTCAGGCGTTCACGTTTGATAACTCGTCCGCTGGCATCGGTAACAACATACTGTACTTGTTGGGCCGTATTGCCGGTGAGCTCGAAGTTGAATAAACCTGATGATGGGTTCGGATAGACGTTAACGTTACCCATCTCATCAATGGAGTTCACGGATACTGTGAGGTCGATGTTGATGTTGTCAAGATACAAATTATTTCCATATCCGTTGATGTTTACGAAGCGAACCAGCACATTATTACCAAGATAATTGCTAAGATCTACGGTATCGTTTCTCCAATGAGCAGCCAGCGTTGGTGTCCATTCATTGTTAGTGGCTGCTACAGTGGCAAGACCCGTGTATCCTTTCAGGTAGAGGCCTTCTACCCATGTGGTTCCGCAATCTGTTGAAATATCTATGCGAAGCGAATCAGGATAGGTGATGTCATTGTAGTTTGCATACGACACATCAAATGTGAGTAATGAAGAAATACCGTTCGTTAAGTCTACTTCGAAGGTCTGTAATGCATCTTCTGCACCCGGATTATTATAATCGAAGTTATCCATGAAAACAGCATCTGTACTCAACCCATCTGATCCGGTAACCGCCAATGCTTCTGCCCAGGTTGTCCCATTGCCGGAGTCGTAATTTCTCCAGCCAAATGGTGGGAATACTCCACTCTGGAAATCTTCAATGACAGGAGCAGTTGCTGCAGGAAGAATAGATAAGTATGCTGTTTGGGTGACAGTACCTCCGCCGAAATTGTTAGTTGCTGTTAACTCTACATCATAAGTTCCGGTGCTGTTAAATACTACTTGCGGATTTTGAGAAGTAGCCGAGGTTCCGTTCACGAAGGTGACAGTTGCCGGAGTGAAGTTCCATAACCACGCATTAGGAGCGTTCAGACTTTGGTCAGTAAACTCAAATACATTTCCTGTACAACCGGTTGTATAATTTGCAGCAAAGGCCGGAACCGGTGGCGCTGTAGTTTCTACAATGTTGATATCATCCAGTGCAAGATCAGAAGTGAAAGTAGCGCCGGTAATTGCGCGGAAACGAATGTTGATTATTTCGCCGGCCCATGGTGTGAGATTAACAGAAGCGAGTAACCAGTTATTTCCCTGATCACCTACAATCGGGGTCATTACGTCATTGGTCCAGGTTCCTTGTGAGTAGATATCTACGTGCAATTCACCCATGCCTGCTCCGTACATGTGGTACCAGAAGGTTAATTCAGGAGATGTAGCAGTGGTGAGATCAAAGCAGGTACTCATGAGGTTGGCTGTTTTGTTGAAACATGCTGACGACTCCAGATAGATATAATTACCACCGGCTGTTCCTGATGTATGATCTACATCCGGTCCGGTGCCTGTGCTGATAGTAGAACCCTGACTGGTACGGAAATCGATATCATCCTGATCGCCGTTGGCTTCGTTGATCCATCCGTTCGGTAAAGCGCAAACGGTAGCTTCACAATCACTGGCTGTTCCGCAGAGCGCCGCTGATTCGAAATCTTCTGTAAATGGCATCGACTGTGATGTTCCGGAGGTAACTACAATCTGGTTGGTTAATGAATCATTGAATACGTTCTGATCACCTGTGAAACTGATCCAGACATCCAGGGTATAGTTACCGCTTACAGTTAAGTTCAGCGTATTGGTGAGCGTAAACAACTGTGATGTACCGGAGGTAATGTTTCCGGTGAATGATTCTGTTACTGCTGCAGCTCCGTTTAAACTATAGCTGATATCAAATCCGGTAATTGGATTGATTCCGTTGTTCTCTACTGTTACTGCAACCGGTACTGCAGAGTTATCATGGCAACCCAACAATGTGGTATTGCCCGGACTCGAAATCGTGAGCAACGATGCATCATTTGCTAATGAGCAATTGAGGAGTCCTGCTGTTTTCTTGATGGCATTTGCTCGTCGTCCGATGTTGCCTTCGGCGGTCACAGCACTAACACTGAGCCATTGATCAACGAGTGGGTTTAAACCTGCCACTACCAGACTGGTGGTTGCAGAGGTTCCAACTACGTCCATGTATTTTGCGCCGAGTGCATACACTTTATATCCTGCGGCTCCGGTTACTGCATTCCATGAAATCTGCATAGAATCCGGACATGCCCAGTTAACAGTAATGTTAGATGGAACACCAATGATGGCAAAGGAAGAATCTGTTTCATCGGTAAAGCCATTGCGGCTGATGCGCATCTTTACAGCACCTGATACAGTAGAAGGAACCACCCAGCTCAGTTGTTGTAATGTTTGTGGTACGTTGTTGGCCACTGAATTCCAGGTGCCGCCATTATCGGTAGAATATTCAATCGTGTAATTTCCCAGGTTGCGTTGTCCGTCCCAGCGAAGCACTTCTGTTTGTCCTGGAACAAATCCTTCTCCACCGTTCGGATAAGTCATGGTTACTTCTTCAGAGCGGAATTCCCAAACAAGGTAATAACGTTGTCCGGCAGTAGGCAATGCATATCCGTTAACAGAAACAGTATATACACCGGCAGCAGGATTTTCCAGTGTTACCTGCTCCATGTTGTTGAGACTATCTACACCACGAACTGCAGGATTATTCAAGGTAGTTGCGTTTGGTGTCGGATCAAGAATCCATGGATTCCAAACTGTAGAAGATGGATCTGTAACAGTAATATTAAGGTTGTTTACAAGAGCAGGCGCCGAGAGAGGAGCTCCACCTACATCACTCCAGTAAACCATACAACGCATTTCTGTTGTACCGGCAGGAACTGTAACCGTATGTGTATTGGTAGCACCTTGAATAATACTATCGGTGAGATAACGGTTATCTTCCAACGTAGTCAATGCACGATAAGCATTTACACGTCCCCAGCCGAATTTAAAATCAGGACCCGGATTTCCGATGTCTTCTGCACTGTTCAGCATACAGGCTTTGATGAGCGCTGCAGGTGCTGTAGTTGTTGAATTTTGTTCTTTGTATGCCTGATATAACTGCGCGAAGAGTCCGGC
>JBIIRF010000198.1:0-4992 GCA_044341715.1 Bacteroidia bacterium
TGCTAAAGCGTACTCCGGAAGAACTGATTGCAGAATTGAAGGAGGCCGGTATTCGTGGAAGAGGTGGTGCAGGATTTCCGATGGCTTTTAAACTTGATGCTTGCCGGTTGGAGAAGAATGATACGAAGTTTATTGTCTGCAATGCGGATGAAGGTGATCCCGGTGCGTTTTCCGACCGATATATCATGGAGGAACGTCCGCATGCTTTGCTGATGGGAATGATGATTGCCGGATATATTACTGGTGCCAAAACTGGTGTAGTTTATATTCGTGGAGAATATCCTGAGTCAGTGGATCGGATTCAGCTTGAAGTGGATGAGTTGCGACGACGAAATCTGATCGGTGCAGGTGCAGCAGAAAGTGGTTTTGTTTTTGATTTCAAAGTGATCAAGGCAATGGGTGCGTATATCTGCGGTGAAGAAACAGCGTTGTTGTCTTCTATTGAAGGTCAGCGTCCGGAAGTGCGTGTTCGTCCTCCGTATCCTACTCAACAAGGATTGTTTAATAAACCAACTGTGGTGAACAATGTGGAGACGCTTGCGAATCTTCCATATATCATGCAACAGGGTGGCAAACACTTTTCGTCAATCGGTACAGAAAAATCCAAAGGCACAAAACTTATTTCCCTCGATGGCCATTTTAATCGTCCGGGATTGTATGAAGCAGATATGGGTACTCCGCTGCGTAAAGTGGTGGATGAACTCGGTGGTGGATTCCGTGTTCCGGTGAAAGCAATGCATATTGGCGGACCACTTGGCGGACTTGTGCCTGTATCGAAGATTGATGATCTGCAGGTAGATTTTGATTCGTTTGCAAGAAATGGTTTTCTGCTTGGACACGCATCCGTTGTTTGTATTCCGGAAGAGTATCCATTGATAGCATATATTGAACATTTATTCCGGTTTACTGCGCATGAAAGTTGTGGAAAGTGTTTTCCTTGCCGTATCGGCTCAACCCGCGGATACGAATTGGTAGATAAAGCACGAACCGGTGATTATAAAATTGATACGACCTTGTTCAATGATCTTCTGGAAACATTAGAGACTGGGTCGCTATGTGCATTGGGTGGTGGATTACCATTGCCGGTGAAAAATGCGCTGAAGTATTTCAATGATGAACTTGCACCATTCTTTAAAAAATAAGTGATGGGAAAAACTGCATATATAAATGATAAAATCTATGAAGTGAAGGATGGAGAAACCATTCTTTCCTTCGTACGTCGTCATTTGGGCAAGGACTTCGTTCCAACATTATGTGATGCCCCAAATCTGGATCCCTTCGGTGCATGTAGAGTGTGCAGCGTGGATGTGGCGTTAGTAAAGGATGGTCCGGCGAAAGCACAGGCCTCTTGTCATACACCTGTTATGGCCGGCTCATTCATCTACACCGATAGTGATCGCATTAAAAAATTGCGGAAGAATATAGTGGAGTTGGTATTAACCGATCATCCACTGGATTGTCTTACCTGTGAGGTGAATAATAATTGTGAGTTGCAAACTGTAGCCGCAAGAGTAGGTCTTAGAGATGTACGATATCCCGCAGGTAAAAACCATCTGCATTATGAAAAAGACAAGAGTCATCCGTACATGACTTCTGATTTTTCAAAATGCATCAATTGCGCCCGCTGTGTCAGAGCCTGTGATGAAGTGCAGGGAGAATTCGTACTCAGCATGGCAGGTCGTGGATTCGATAGTCATATCGTAAAAAGTTTTGAGAATAATTTCTTGGGATCTGATTGTGTCAGCTGCGGTGCATGTGCGCAGGCATGTCCGACTTCTGCTATCTCCGATGTTTTTGAATCAAAGTCAGTTTCAGCAGATAAAAAAGTACGTACTATTTGCACGTATTGTGGAGTAGGATGTAATCTCGAAGTGGCCGTTGTGAATGGTAAAGTGAAATCTATACAGGCACCGTATGATGCGCAGGTGAATCAGGGGCATACATGCCTGAAAGGACGTTTTGCATTTTCGTTCTATAATCATCCCGAGCGATTAACATCTCCGATGATACGCAGGAATGGAGTGCTTGAGCCTGCCAGTTGGGAAGAAGCATATGAATATATTGCTGATAAACTAAATGAAATAAAGGCGAAGTTTGGTCCTGATGCGATTGGAGGAATAAGTTCTGCTCGATGTACCAACGAAGAAAACTATCTCATGCAGAAATTCATTCGTACTGTAATCGGTACGAATAATATTGATGCCTGTGCGCGTGTTTGTCATTCTCCGACAGCCTTGGGAATGCAACGGGCCTTCGGAACAGGCGCAGCTACTAATTCGATCATTGATCTAAAGTATACTGATTGCATCATGGTCATCGGTGCAAATCCGACAGATGCACATCCGGTAACAGGAGCTAAGTTGAAGCAGTTTGCTATGAAAGGGAAGACCAGCATCGTGATCGATCCCCGACGTACCGAACTCGCACGTTATGCTACTTATCATTTACAACTTCGTCCGGGTACGAATGTGGCTTTGCTTAATATGATGCTGCACTACATTGTCAAAGAGGGTGCAGAAGATCAGGACTTCATTGGTCGACGTACAGAAGGCTACGAAGATTTTAAAAAGCAGATTCTGGCAATCGATATCGACGAACATGAACGTATCACCGGTGTCGATAAAGAGCTTGTACGTAAAGCGGCACTTGCATATGCCGAAGCACCGAATGCCATGTCGTTCCATGGACTTGGAGTAACAGAGCATAGTCAGGGAACGTTTACGGTGATGTTGATTTCTGATCTCGCCATGATCACCGGTAATATCGGACGACGTGGTGTTGGAGTAAATCCTCTGCGCGGACAAAACAACGTGCAGGGAGCAGCCGATATGGGTTGTCAGCCACATCAGGGTGCAGGATATATGGATTCCTATGATCCGGAGATCAATAAAAAATACGAAGCGTTTTATGGAATGAAAGTACCGATGGGTAAAGGGCTGAAAATTCCTGAAATGTATGATGCTGCTATCAATGGGAAATTCAAAGCGCTTTGGCTCATGGGTGAAGATGTGGTGCAGACAGATCCGAATACAAATCTGGTGATGAATGCTATGCGTAATCTCGATTTACTCGTTGTGCAGGAAATCTTCCATACAGAAACCTGCAATTTTGCGCATGTCGTTCTACCGGCATCGTCCTTCCTCGAGAAATCGGGAACATTTACCAATGGAGAACGTCGCATTCAAAAGGTGCAGGCGGTTGTAGCTCCGGTAGCGGGAACAAAACCGGACGGACAAATCATGGTGGAGTTCATGGAGTACATGGGATTCCCTCAGCCGGAATTTACACCGGAAAATATGTTGCGGGAGATTTCAGGAATCGTTCCCTTCTTTGCCGGAGTGACCTGGGAAAATCTGGGAGAGAACGGTAAGCAATGGCCGGTGGCTCCTGATGGAACGGATACCGAAATTCTACATACCGAAACTTTCAAAAGAGGATTGGGGAAGTTTCATTTCTTCAATTGGAAAGAGACAGAAGAAATACTTCGTAACGGTAAGGAATATCCGTATATCATCACGACCAACCGCGAACTGGAACATTACAATGCCGGAACGATGACGCGTCGCACAGGAAACGTGAAAATCCTGACTGAAGATGTATTGATGATTCATCCGGATGATGCCCAACGTCATTTTATTACAGATGGAGATATGGTTTGTGTAGAATCACCGAGAGGGAAAGTTGATATCAAGGCCCGTATAACCGATGAAGTGAAACCGGGTGTGCTGAGTACCACTTTCCATTTTCCGGAGGTGCTGCTGAATCTGATTACATCAAGTGAGCGTGATTCGGAGGCGATGTGTCCGGAATATAAAGTAGTGGCGGTGAATATTCGTAAAAGTAAAGGGAAGTATAAGGAGAAAGTATGATTGATATAGCACATCGGTTATCGTCGCTTTACAAGGCTGTGGCCGTTTCAGGAATTACTGTCGGACATGAAACTACTATTTCGGCTATCCGTAACCGTGATATTTCTTCGGAAGATGTAATCGCTTTTGCAAAGGCTGCGGGATTACTTGCTGCGAAGCGAACACATGAGTTTATTCCCGGCACTGTAATGGCTCCCATTGAATATGCAGACATACGTTTTGAGTTGGGGGAGAAGGAAATCCGGATAGAAGCGGAGATGCATACCGTTTATAAATCCGGTGTGGAGATGCAGGCTATGTTGGCGGTTTCAGTCGCTGCATTAACACTTTTTGATATGATCAGATTGTTGGATGATGAAGTTTCAATTTTGCCATCTCAGCTTGTGAAGGTGAAAGGTGGAGTGCGCGATTATATGGAGGAGGGGTACGATAAGTTACGTGCATTGGTCGTTGTATGTTCCGATACGATTTCCGCCGGGAAGAAAGAGGATAAAGCGGGTAAGACTATTGTAGAGAGTCTCCGGCAATGTGGATTAACAGATATTCAGTATACGATTATTCCGGATGAAGCAACACAGATTCAGGAGAAGGCAACATCGGCAGAATCGGAGGGGATAGACCTCATTATTTTTACCGGAGGTACCGGATTATCGCCGCGAGATGTTTCGTCGGATGTGATTGCCCCATTGCTCGACCGTGAAATTCCGGGTGTTATGGAGGCTGCGAGGAGTTATGGCCAGCAGCGTACTCCCTATGCGATGTTGTCGCGTGGCGTTGCAGGAATGATGGGGAAGTCATTGGTGCTCACCTTGCCCGGATCAACGAAGGGAGCAAAGGAGTCAATGGATGCCTTGTTTCCGGCTTTGTTGCATATTTTTGCGGTCCGGATTGGCGCACGCCATGATAAGAAGTAAAAGTAAACGATGGTTTCATTAGCAGAAAAGCTTGTTTTATTGGTCTCCTTGCCGCTGTATTCGGCCGTGATTCTGCTGGAGATTCTGGCGAGTCACTGGAAGCTGAAGCGGTATTATTCAGTGAAGGAAACGCTGATGAATATCTATATGATGCTCCTGAATATGGGCGTAGATGTGTTGTTCAGAGGAATTTATCTGCTGGCGCTGTT
>JBIIRF010000199.1:0-4989 GCA_044341715.1 Bacteroidia bacterium
TTGAAGATATCCGTACACGCTCCAGCCCCTCCACCTTCTCGATGTCGAGTGCCAGATCAGTAAAACGCTCAGTATGTTTACCCGCAGTTTCGCGTATTCCGAAATCACCCAGATTCACACCTGTGAGTACGATTTCTTTTACACCCTGACTTACGAGTGCTTCAACACGCTTCACCACATTCTCTTTTGAATCACTTCTGGAACGACCGCGAGCCAATGGAATTGTACAAAACGCACAAGTATAATCACAGCCATCCTGCACTTTTAAAAATGTACGGGTACGATCGCCTGACGACCATGAACTGACAAAGCTATTCACGTCGTCAATTTCACAAGCCATCACCTGACCCTGCTCCTGCTTTTCAAGTCCGGATAAAAAATTAAGAATGTTGAACTTCTCATTTGCACCCAGTACCAGATCCACACCCGGAATGGAGGCAATTTCAACCGGCTTCAGCTGAGCATAACAACCCACAATCACCACCCGACCTTCAGGATTTGCCGACATAGCACGATGCACAATGGTTTTACACTCCTTATCGGCATTTTCGGTCACTGAACAAGTGTTAACCACGTAAACATCAGCTGCTTGCGAAAACTCCACCTTCTCCCAGCCTGCATTTTTAAACTGCCGGGCCAGGGTTGAAGTTTCTGAGAAGTTCAGCTTACATCCGAGGGTATGGAATGCCACTTTATTCATGAGGCGCAAAGTTAGTGAATATCACCTTGCTCTGCACAATTTTGGCAGGGCGAACCTACTCTGGCCATCTTCCGCCTTACCATTCACCGAATCGGTTATTTTTGCCCAATGAGGTTTCCACCGATCGTCCCTTTTTGCCTGCTACTGCTCGCATTCGCCTGCAACAACCGGCAAAACAACCACCAAGATAAAACTGTCTTCCGGTACAATGAATCGAGCGGAATCACCTCCCTTGACCCTGCTTTTTCGAGCAATCAAGCCAATATCTGGGCATGCAATCACCTCTTCAATGGACTCATTCAACTCGATAAAAATTTACAACCACAGCCTTGCATTGCCAGATCGTGGGAAGTACGGCAAGATGGATTAAGTTACCTCTTTCATTTACGAACGGACGTTTTATTTCACCGACATCCGGATCTACCTACCGGAAGAAAAGTAGTTGCCGGAGATTTCGTGTACAGCTTTTCGCGTATCACCGATGAAAAAACGGCCTCTCCGGGAAGCTGGGTATTTCAATCGGTCAGGCGCAACAAAGATGGCATCACCGACGGGTTCATCGCCATCAACGACAGTACTCTTGAAATACTATTGGACAAACCCTTTCCACCAATGCTAGGATTACTAGGCTGCTCTTATGGCGCGGTTGTCCCGAAAGAGATCGTAGAAAAATACGGGAAGGATTTCAGAAAACATCCTGTCGGTACAGGACCATTTATATTTCACGACTGGATTGAACGAACCGCTCTCATCCTGCACCGTAACAACACCTACTTCGAAAAAGACACTGAAGGAAAATCGCTGCCTTACCTGGATGCTATCATGGTTAGTTTCATCAACGACAAACAGACTGCATTTCTAGAATTCATCAAGGGCAATCTCGATTTTATTTCCGGACTCGACGCCAGCTACAAAGATGACTTACTCACCATCAACGGACAATTAAAGCCAAAGTACACCGGTAAATTCCGAATGGAAACAGCCCCCTACCTCAACACTGAATACCTCGGAATTTTAGTCGACACGACACTGCCAATTATGGCCGGAAACCCACTTAACGATATTCGTATACGACAAGCCATTAACTACGGCTTCGATCGTACACGAATGATCCGTTATCTCCGCAACGGCATGGCCACACCCGGCATCTACGGAATGGTTCCACCCGGAATACCCGGATTCGACACACTACCGGTAAAAGGATATGATTTCAATCCGGAGAAGGCAGCGGAATTACTCAAAGAAGCTGGCTATCCTAACGGCAAGGGCTTACCGATAATTACGATGAGCACTACACATGCCTATCAGGATCTTTGTGAATTCATGCAGGGACAACTCGCTGATATTGGCATACGGATAAATTTAGAAATCAATCAGGCTGCACAACACCGTCAGATGGTTGCCAAACAACAGCTCACTTTCTTCCGCGGATCGTGGCTGGGAGATTATGCAGATGCAGAAAACTATCTCGCATTATTCAACAGCGCTAATAAAGCACCCGCCGGACCCAACTACACTCATTTCAACAGTCCGGCATTTGATCAGCTCTATACAAAAGCAATGCTGGAAACGAACCCTGACATCCGCACAACACTTTACAAGGAGATGGATGCGTACATGATGCAGCAATCTCCCGTAATTGTATTGTACTACGACAAAGTACTACGATTAACACGCAATGAGATTCAAGGACTGGACATCAACTCCATGAATCTACTCACGCTGAAACAAGTCCGAAAAACAACTGCGAAGAATTAATCCTTCCAGTCGGCGATGAAGAGATTGGTATCTCTTGTTCCGTTATTATTTCTATTAGACGAAAACACTACTTTCTTTCCATCTGGCGAGAACATTGGAAATGCATCAAACATTCCATCAAATGTAATACGCTCAACATCTTTTCCGTCGAGATCAACCATCCATA
This sequence comes from Bacteroidia bacterium, assembly GCA_044341715.1. Classification (GTDB taxonomy): domain Bacteria; phylum Bacteroidota; class Bacteroidia; order AKYH767-A; family OLB10; genus JAJTFW01. The sequence continues at coordinate 2,625 of JBIIRF010000199.1, forward strand.
AATTGAAAGGCAATCCGCGTTTTGAAGGATGATTAGAAGAGAAGATCACTTTTTTACCGGAAGGATGGAAGAACGGTGCCCAGCTTGCATTGGGAAGATCAGTAATCTTTTTCAAGTTAGAACCATCAATATTGCATACATACAATTCCATATGCGTAGGCTGCACCAGATTTTCACTTAAGAGTTGCTTATAGGTTGTTACTTCCTCCTCTGTTTTCGGACGAGAAGCACGAAAGATTAATTGCTTGCTATCCGGAGAAAAGAAAGCGCCACCATCATAACCCAATTGATTTGTTACCTGCTTCACATTTTTACCATCGATATCCATTACATACAACTCCAGGTCACCTGAACGCATGCTGGTAAAGACAATCTTTTTGCCATCGGGAGAAACAGTTGCCTCTGCATCGTAACCAGGCTCATTCGTCAGTTTTTTACGGATATTACCTTTCAGATCGGAAACATAGATATCGAAGTTGGGGTAGATCGCCCAAACATACTTCCCATCCTCACGACGAGGAGGCACCGGTGGACAAGCTGCGTCACCTTCATGAGTTGAAGCATATAATATTAAGGAGTCGCCCGGCATAAAATAAGAACAGGTAGTACGTCCTTTACCGGTACTGATTAACTGAGGAGCGCCATCCTTCATAGCCGGCTGATCCAACCGGTAATAATAGATCTGGTCACATTCTATATTCCAGGCTTTATTAGTAGCCTGAAAAGTCAGACTCTTAGAATCGAAACTGAAATAAGCCTCCGCATTATCACCACCGAAAGTTAGCTGACGCACATTCGACAAGTGTTTCTCCTCCCCTTCATATAAAAGTGTCTGGGCGTTAAATGCCGGACCGGCCGGAGCTTCAGTCTTTGCGGCAGGATGAGTTTGAGAATTCGCTAATCCACTGATTAACAATAATCCAGCAATAATTAAATGGTTGGTTTTCATAGGTATTTAGTGCTGCAAAAGTACCATTTTGCCCCAGCCTTGATCGTCACAATGGCGTAAAAATCCATGATTTACATCAAACTCGGGCACAATTCTTGCGTAATCTGTTGAGAATTCGTATATTTGAATAAATCAAACGAGGCACACAATATATAACATCCGCCATCGTTTAATCGTTATACCGAAAACTGTCTAAAAACTAATTCCGCCTATAGGACTACTCTACACATAAACCTCAATTGTTTCTACAAACCAAATCACCTGTAAAAAGGGGAGGAACTATGTGTAAAGTACAGCAAACCGACCAGGAATTAGTGTCTTTGTTCCTCAAAGGAAAAGAAGACACACTACAGCAGTTAATTCTGCGCCACGAAAGAAAGGTATTTACGAGCATTTACCTGCTTGTTAAAGACCGCGACTTGGCCAACGACCTTTTCCAGGAAACCTTCATCAAGGTCATCAACACACTCCGTTCAGGGAATTACAACGAAGAAGGAAAATTTCTATCCTGGGTGCTTCGCATTGCCCACAACCTTGTAATTGATCATTTCCGTAGCCTCAAGCGTATGCCCATGGTTTACGACAATGACGAATACAGTGTGTTCGACACTATCCAGCTTGAAGACAGTAACATCGAGGACAAAATCATCACCGAACAGATTCATGGACAGGTACGCAGACTCATTGAAGAGTTGCCATATGACCAGCGGGAAGTGGTGATTATGAGACACTTTGCCAACATGAGCTTCAAAGAGATCGCCGACACAACGCAAGTGAGTATCAACACCTCTTTAGGAAGAATGCGTTATGCGCTGATCAATCTGAGAAAACTCATCGAAGAAAAGCAACTTGTTTTGACTAAATAAGCAATAAGTCAAAGCGACTTTCGTTAATAGGATGTTAAAACGTTAACAAAGCCTATGAACGAAACGGTTACTCAAGATCAATTAATCCTTTACCTGTACAACGAAACTCAGTTAACAGAATCAGTATTGGTTCAGCAAGCCATCGACACCAATGTTGATGTTGCAGAAGAATACGGTGATTTGATTGCAGCACGCAATTTAATTGACCAAACGTTGATGCGACCATCTGCTGAAAGTGTCAATACAATTTTAGCGTACGCACAATTAACAGCTCCGTTACAACGAGCCTGAAAAAAAGGTAAAGAAGGAAATGCCGCTTGTACTACATTTACAGGCGGCATTTCGCATTTATGACCAGAAAAGAAAAATTCGCAATAGCACTCGACTATTTCCGAAAGAACAAACCCAATCCGGAAACAGAATTACTTTACACCAATCCCTACGAATTGCTGGTGGCAGTTATTTTATCTGCGCAATGCACTGACAAAAGGGTAAACATGGTCACCCCTGCTTTGTTTGAGACCTACCCTACTGTTCAACATCTGGCAGC
>JBIIRF010000200.1:0-4988 GCA_044341715.1 Bacteroidia bacterium
TATTTGAACTCTTCTGTGGCAGATAATGATCCCGAGAAGCAGGCGAAGGCATATTACAATATGGGGAATGCGTTGTTGAAGGCTGAAAAGTATCAGGAGTCAGTGGAAGCGTATAAAAAGGCTTTGCGGATTAATCCGAATGATGAAGATGCCCGCTATAACTTATCGTATGCTATGCAAAAGCTGAAACAGCAGCAGCAACAGCAACAACAGCAGAATAAGGATCAGAAGCAGGATCAGCAGAAGCAGGAACAACAAAAACAGGATCAGCAGAAACAGCAGGACCCTAAACAACAGCCTCCTCCTCAGCAACAGCAGCAGCAACCTCAACCAAAGCAACCGAAAATGACGAAGGAAGAGGCAGAGCGGATGTTACGTGCCTTGAAGAATGATGAAAAAGAATTGCAGAAAGAGAAGGCTAAAAAATATCCGGTGACGAATTCTAATCCTGAGAAGAATTGGTAGTATTTTTAATTCGCTGTATAATACTATCGGCAATTTCTTCCGGCGACTTTTCTCCGTCAACAGTGAGTTGTGCCTGTACGTAAAAAGGGAGTCGTTTCTTCAGTGATTCCAGTAAAAACTCCATGATGTCTACATCGTCCATTTTGGCAATTAGCGGACGTTTGTTCTTTGTTGGCGCTATGCGATGAAACAATACTCCGGGATGACAGCGAAGGTAGATGGTCTTTCCGTGTTGATTAAGCCATTCCATATTGTCACTGTGTGCAGCGCATCCTCCTCCGGTTGCTACAACTAGTTGGTCCTGCTTTTTTAAACTGTAAAGCGCAGATTGTTCGGCTTTGCGAAAATATTCTTCTCCATGCATTTCGAAAATAACAGGGATCGACATTTTTTCCCTTTCTTCAATTAAATCGTCCAGGTCAATGAATCGATACCCAAGTTTCCCGGAAAGAAGTCTCCCGACCGTTGTCTTTCCGGCTCCCATATACCCGATTAAAAAAAGCAAGGATGGTTCTGCCATTTATCGCTTGTAAAAACGCATTTTATAATCGGCATCAACTTTTCCTTTTGTGATATCGTTGAGTCGCCCTTTGAGTAAAGTTTTCTTTAATGGGGTGAGACGATCAGTAAATAAAACGCCTTCAATGTGATCGTATTCATGCTGTATGATACGGGCTATGATACCATCGTACTCTTCGGTGTGCGTTTCAAAGTTCATGTCCTGGTAACGAATGACCAGCTTCGGATGACGATCCACATCTTCACGGATGCCTGGAATACTCAGACAACCTTCGTTGAATTTCCATTTCGGCCCTTCCTCTTGCAGGATCTCGGCATTGATAAATACTTTTTTAAAGCCATCAACTTCGGGATTGTCCTCCTTAAATGGTGATGCGTCAATTACGAATAAGCGAATGGAAAGTCCAATCTGTGGTGCTGCCAGACCCACGCCCATACTATGATACATAGTCTTGAACATGTTATCGATTAACTCAGTGAGTTTAGGGTATTCTGGAGTAATCTCTGCGGCTTTTTTTCGTAAAACCGGATCTCCATAGGCGGTAATCGGGTAAATCATTTTGGGGGTAAGGTGGATAAATAATCTTGAAGCATTATGGTGGCACTGACGCGGTCGAGTACGCCTTTGTCGCGCCGTACCTTACGGGATTGACCACTTTCAATGAGACTCATTCCCGCTATTTTGGAAGTGAACCGCTCGTCGACCATCTCTACGGGCATCTCAGGAAATTTTTCCATCAGCTTTTTGCAGAATGCCCGAACAATTAATGTGGTGCTCGAGTCGGTGTTATTGAGTCGCTTTGGTTCGCCAAGTATAATCAGATCAACTGTTTCGGCTGTGATGTACTTGGCGAGGTAGTCGAGGAGAAGATGGCTGGGTACGGTTTCCAGAGCAGTGGCTATGGTTCGGGTAGGGTCAGTTACCGCTATTCCGCTGCGTTTGGTGCCGTAATCGATTGCCATTATTCTTCCCATTGCAGCAAAAATACAACCCTTCGCGGAGTTTGAGTAGTTTTGTGGTGAACAATTGTAAATCCTATGTTAGAGATTATTGAAAAAGCCTGGAATGACCGTAGCCTTTTAAAAGAAAAAGAGGTGGTGTTGGCGATAGAATCAGTGGTGGATCAACTCGATAAAGGAGTGTTGCGTGTGGCTGAGCCTTCTGGAAATGACTGGATCGTAAATGACTGGGTGAAGAAGGCGGTGATTCTCTATTTTCCGATTATGAAAATGCGGACCATTGAATTGGGACCATTTGAGTTTTACGATAAAATTCCGTTGAAGAAAAATTTTGAGAAGGCCGGTGTTCGGGTAGTACCGCATGGACTCGCGCGTCATGGTTCTTTCCTTGCTAAAGGGGTTATTCTGATGCCATCTTATGTGAATATTGGTGCTTATGTGGATGAGGGTACAATGGTGGATACATGGGCAACAGTAGGTTCATGTGCGCAAATCGGAAAAAATGTTCACTTGAGTGGTGGTGTAGGAATTGGTGGTGTGTTGGAGCCTGTTCAGGCAGCACCCGTGATTATAGAGGATGATTGTTTTATCGGTTCAAGATGTATCGTGGTGGAAGGTGTTCGTGTAGAGAAGGAAGCGGTGCTGGGGGCGAATGTCGTGTTGACACAATCAACGAAAATTATCGATGTGAGTGGTCCGGAACCTGTGGAGTATAAAGGTCGCGTCCCTTCCCGTTCGGTGGTTATCCCCGGGTCTTATACAAAGAAGTTTCCCGCCGGTGAATTCCAGGTGCCTTGTGCGTTGATTATTGGTAAGCGGAAGGAAAGCACAGATCAGAAGACCTCCCTAAACGATACTTTACGCGATTTCCAGGTTGCTGTTTAATTTCCTCTACTAAAGTATCATTTCACCCTTGGATGCATGAGTGTGCATCGCTAGCAGTGGAATATGGGTGTGGAATATCAGCTTTCGGGTGATGCTTCGGTCGAAGATGCGTTCAATCAGATTGCGTTTGCGGGTAGCTGTTACCAGTAAATCTGTTTTGTTGTGTCGAAGATACTCGTCAAGTGATTTTACGATGTCTGTTTCACTGATGCATTCCGCTTGTAAATGTGTATAGTTGACTACCGGTAATACCTCGGTGTGGAACCAGGTCTGTAAGGCAGCTTCCGGATCACGGAGTTTTCCTTCCTCAACATGTAATAATGTGATGACCGGACTTGAATGCCCAAAGTATTCAATAATCTTTTTCAGACATCGTATATCATCCTTTTGCATGTTAGTTGCAAATACAATTTTCTTAATGCCATTGTATTCGCATTCATCCGGAATAGCCAATACAGGGACTTCGGTATGCTGAATCAGGCTGGATGTGTTGCTCCCAACCAGGAGCTCTTTTAATCCGTTGGCTCCACGTGTTCCCATGATGATCAGCCATGCGTTTTTTTCTGCCGCAATCTCATTGATGCCTTCTACCGGAAATCCTGTTTTGGAGCAGGAATCAATTTCGACTCTTGGGTAACGTTTCTGCAACTGATGTTTTAAGTGGATAAGTTGCTCTTGTTCTACTTTTTCGAAATCACCGGGGAAATTCAATGGAGGCTCTTCGATGGATGCACTGAGATGTAAACTGACGGCATGGAACAAAACTATCCTGCTGCCCGTTTCTGCAGCGATCATTGCTGCGTACTGTACGGCTTTGAGGGCATGATCGGAAAAGTCAGTGGGGACAATGATGGATTTGGTGGTGGTCATGTGGTATTGTTTTCTTCAAAACTAAGAGGATACCATGGCCGGTTTAATGAGTTGAATCAATTGTTTGAATGACCTTGGTCAAAGTAAGATGAAGATTTACAGTGGATTATGAAGTCTGCTGAAGGTGGAAAGCTTTGACAGAGGATACGAACAACTTTTAGAGATAATAAAGGTTTTTAACATTTTCCCTCCTAAATCAAGGGAGAAACTTTAAGTTTGCTTTAACGAATTGTAAAATTGAAAATCTTATTTTTACCTCATGGTTAAAGCAATGTTATTTATTGACGGCAGTTGGTTGTATCATGTACGGCCATATTTGCTGAATCTTGATGGACGGCAGGAATTTGAATTGGATTATAAAGCACTGCCTTTGTTAGTGAAAAACCACTTACAGCAACAATTGGAAACACAGGTGGATATGGTTCGGACTTATTATTTCGGGACCATTGCCATCAATAAACCCGGACATGATAATCTGAGAGAAAAGCAGTTTTATGAAATGCTGAATAAGCGCTGCCTGTACAATACAGAGATTTATGATTTCGATTTTAAAAACAAGGAGAGTGGGAGGAGAGAAAATTGTCTGGAAGTTGGTCTTGCTTCAATGGCTTTGTTTCATGCATTTCAGCCTGGCACTTATGATATAGCTTGTTTTCTTGCCGGTGATATCGATTATCAACCAATGATAAAGCATCTGCGTATGCTTGGGAAAAGAACTGTAATGATTGGTGTGAAAGGTGCCAATGGCTTTTATCCTGTTCATCCGCGTATGCTCGAGGATGCCAATCTATTCGATTTTCCTCCGGTGTTTTTAGATGAACATCTGGATAAACTGCAATATCAGCGCACAGAACAATTGCGGACATGTGATAGCTGTGGGAGAGAAGAGTCAACAACGTTTACTTCCGACTGGTTTTATTGCAGAAACTGCCGTGAAGAATACCGTATTCTCCGTTCAAAACAAACAATAGTAGAGCCCTAGTTAAATTTATAACATTAGTTCGCCGGCTTTGTGATGAAACATTCATGAAGCCGGTTTTTTATTCACTTTTCATTGTGAAATAACCAGTCTGTTTGCCGTTTTATCACATAGGCTATTTGCCTAGTATTGTAAGATGATGAAACGAAGTATAGTGTTCGTATTGCTATTGCTGAGCAGCCTCTCTGGATTTGCACAAAAGCCTGTATTTGTTTCAGCGGAGGCAGAAAAGTGGGCCGATAGTGTGTTGCTGCAAATGCCGTATGAGCATAAAATCGGACAGCTTTTTATGGTGGATGCTTTTTCGAAT
>JBIIRF010000201.1:0-4984 GCA_044341715.1 Bacteroidia bacterium
GCCCGTGGTAGTTACATGCCGCGATTGTCTGCTTTTGGTTCGTTGAGTTCGTTTTATTCGTCGAGCTCTAAGCGGTTGAAGTCGGTGGATTTTGCAGGCTTTAATCCGAGTGGCGATGTTACGAGCGGAGGAGATACCGTTTTGTCTCCTTCTTTTAATACCGTGCTAGAGAGTAATCCTTACGGTGATCAGCTGGATGAAAACTATAACAAGGCTTTTGGTATCAGTTTGTCGATTCCGATTTTTAACGGATTAAGTACGCGTACAAATGTGAAGCGTGCTCGTTTGAATCTGGAGAATGCAAAATATGCAGCGCAGCTGACCCGGAATCAGGTGTATCAAAGTATTCAGCAGGCACATACCGATGCTATCGCTGCCAGAAAACGATATGATGCTACGCAACGTAGTCTTACAGCATTTGAGGAAGCGTTTGTGTATGCAGAGAAAAGGTTTAATGCCGGATTAACCAATTCGCTGGAGTTTCTGACTGCTTCCAATAATCTTACCCGTACAAGGGTGGAGTTGCTGCAAGCGAAGTATGATTATATCTTCCGTGTGAAAGTGCTCGACTTCTACGCCGGAAATCCATTGACCTTCTAATCGATTAATATCTCTTTATAAAAGTACGTATGGCAACAAAAAAATCTCCGTGGATCTGGGTGGGTGTCGGTGCAGTCGCACTGATTATCATCCTCGCGATTGCAAAGAAATCAGGTTTTATCGGTAGTGGTACCGAGACAAAAGTGAGTGCAGAAAAAGTGACGAAGAGAGATATCGTGGAAACAGTTTCTGCAAATGGTAAAGTGCAACCGGAGGTGGAGTTGAAAATTGCAGCGGATGTGAGTGGTGAAATTACTGAGCTGTATGTGAAGGAAGGCGATGTGGTGAAGAAAGGTACGCTGTTGTGTCGGATCAATCCTGAAGTATATGCATCCAGCTTTGATCGTTCTGAAGCAGCAGTGAATACTTCGAAGGCGAATTTCCAGAATAGTAAATCGCGTCTTTCGCAGGCTTTGTCGCAATTTGAACAGACAGAGCAAAGTTTTAACAGAAGTAAAAAATTATTTGATGATAAGGTGATCTCTCCTGCTGAATTTGAAAGTGCAAAGTCGGCGTATGAGGTGGCGAAGGCAGAGATAGATGCGGCTCGTCAAAGTGTTTCTGCTGCGAATTTTAATGTGGCAAGTGCTGAAGCAGGATTGAAGGAGGCGAAGGAAAACCTGAATCGTACAAGTATCTATGCTCCGGTGGATGGTACAGTTTCGAAACTGAGTAAGGAGAAGGGTGAGCGCGTGGTAGGAACCAATATGATGGAAGGAACGGAAATTTTGCGTCTGGCAAACCTGAATGAGATGGAAGTGAGCGTGGATGTGAGTGAGACGGATATCGTTCGCGTGAACGTGGGTGATACGGCCGATATCGAAGTGGATGCATGGCTGGGTCGTACTTTTTCAGGAGTGGTGACGGAAGTGGCGAACTCTTCGAATCTGACGAGTGCTGTTTCTACTGATCAGGTGACTAACTATACCGTGAAAGTGAGAATTTCCCGCGATTCATATAAGGATCTGTTGGAAGGAAAGGCGATTGATTATAGTCCGTTTCGTCCGGGTATGTCGGCTACTGTTGATATCCGTACACGTCGTACCAGTGGTGTGCTTACTGTGCCAATTCAAGCAGTGACAACACGCGATTCGGTGAAGTCGGATGATAGCAAAAAAGATGATGATGCTCAGAAGACCGTTGCAGAGCTGAATGCTTCCGGTAAAATAAATGAAGTGGTTTTTGTTCTGGTAGATGGAAAGGCGAAACTGCGTCGTGTGAAGACCGGTATTCAGGATAGTCAGTATATCGAAATTAAAGAGGGATTGAAGGAGGGTGAAGAAATTATTTCAGGCCCTTATGCTGCTGTTTCACGTACACTGAAAAATGATATGGCGGTGAAGGTCGTGTCGAAGGAAGAACTTTTTGAGAAAGAGAAGAAATAGTGAGTGCAGTAGTGTTGTGGATGTGTTCCTTATGAATTGTTGAATGACTGTTCCCAGTTTATTGTGTCTTGAAACAGCTACCGGCGTTTGTTCGGTGCTGCTATCGCGTGGGAACGAGGTGTTGGCTATACGTATTAGCAAGGAGGAACGTGAACATGCAGCTATGCTGGCGATTTATATCGAGCAGGTGTTGTCGGAAGCGCAGATGAAATTGAGCGATATCGATGCTGTGGTGGTGAGTAAAGGTCCGGGAAGTTATACCGGCTTGCGTATCGGTGTAGCTACCGCAAAGGGCATCTGTTATACGCTGGATAAAAAATTAATTGCAATTGATACTCCTCTTGCTATGGCGGCCGATTATCGCGAACAACATCCGGAGTTATCTGCCGATGCAGTGCTGGTGCCGATGATTGATGCACGTAGAATGGAGGTGTATGGCGCTGCACTTGATATCGATCTGAATTACCTCGAGCCAATACGTGCGGAGATTTTAACGAATCGTTCCTTTGTACAGTCTGAAAATCGTCCCCATTATATTTTTGGAGATGCCGCTGCGAAAACGGTGGAGGTTTTTAATGGTGAAAGTTTTGTTAATGTGGATACGGAGTATAACCTTTCGGCACGGGGATTGTTATCTACGGGACTCCGCGCATGGAATTCAGGTGCATTTGAAGATATCGCATACTTTGAGCCGTACTATCTCAAAGAATTCGTCACGAAACAAAAACAATCCTGAAGTCTTTACAATCGCGGTGATCAATATGAAACCAATTATCACCTTCTTCGCCACAATCACCGGCTTTGTGATGATGTCCTGCACATCACCAACTTCTCCTGATTCAAACACTACAACCACCACTATGGAAACTACTCCTGCTCCGACTAATTCTGCTAATATGGATACCGTTACGCTGGGTGCAGGATGCTTCTGGTGTGTGGAAGCGATCTTTCAGCAATTGAAGGGCGTTTCTTCTGTCGCCAGCGGATACATGGGCGGACGAAGAGAAAATCCGACGTACGAGCAAGTCTGCTCCGGAGCGACCGGACATGCAGAGGTTATACAAGTTGTATTCGATCCCAAAGTGATTACATTCCCTGAATTGCTGGAAGTGTTTTGGGGTGTGCATGATCCAACCACTTTAAATCGTCAGGGCGCTGATGTAGGCACACAATATCGCTCAGTAGTATTTTATCATTCCGCCGAACAACAACAACTCGCTGAAGCCTATAAAACCAAACTGAATGAGAGCGGTGCTTTCCCTTCTCCTGTAGTGACAGAAATCTCCGCAGCATCCACTTTCTATGTTGCAGAAAAGTATCATCAGAATTATTACAACGAAAATGGTGATCAGCCGTATTGTTCCCTGGTAATTCGTCCAAAACTGGAGAAGTTCAAAAAGGTTTTCTCTGAGAAATTAACGAAGTAGTCCTCATTTCACTATTTATTGATTGATACCCCGGTCCGCATTCGCTTCGCGAACGCTGACCGGCTAGCCTCTAGCCTCTAGCCTCTAGCCTCTAGCCTCTAGCCTCTAGCCTCTAGCCTCTAGCCTCTAGCCTCTAGCCTCTAGCTAGCAGCCAGTAGCCAGCAGCCAGTAGCCAGTAGCCAGCAGCCAGTAGCCAGTAGCCAGCAGCCAGTAGCCAACAGCCAGTAGCCAGTAGCCAATAGCCAGCCGCTGCTACAGCGCAAAATGTTTCTCAGCCATATCGTTTACTGCTTTTCCGATGGCGAGTCCTGCTGTTGCGGCGGGTGATGGTGCGTTCAGTACATGCAATGCATTATGGCTATGTACAATTTTAAAATCATCGATCATATTTCCATCAGCATCCAATGCCATGGCGCGAACTCCGGCTCTTCCGGGAACAATATCTTCCATGGTTAACGAAGGAATCAATCGGCGCAAACGCTCGAGGAATAATCGTTTGCTGAAGGCACGTCGGTATTCGTCGAGTCCGAATTGCCAGTGCTTGAAGAAAAGTTTCCAGGTGCCGCCGTAGCTCAATGCATCCATGGTGTCGCTAAAACTAAAATCTGTTTTTCCATACCCTTCGCGCTTGAATACAAATACAGCATTGGGTCCGCATTCGGTGGGATGATGAATCATGCGGGTGAAGTGTACTCCTAAAAACGGGAACTGCGGATTAGGTACCGGATAGATGAGATGTTTTACCTTGTGTTGTGCTTCCGGTGTGAGCTCGTAATAATCGCCACGGAATCCAACGATCTTCATGCCCGGATCCATCTGATCTTTTTTGGCAATACGGTCGCTCTGTAGTCCTGAACAATTGACAATGTAACGTGCGGTGTATTTTCCTTTGTTCGTGATGACAGTAGTGCTGTCCGTGCTTTTTTCAAAACCCAGTACTTCGTGTTGCAGCTTTACTTCACTGCCGTTGAATTTTTCATGGATGAGCTTGCTGAGGACTTCACATACCGCCGGAAAATCGATGATGCCGGTACATCCAACATGTATTCCTTTTATGCCAACACAGTATGGTTCGATCTCGCGGATTTCTTCCGGTCCAACCATGCGAATGTCTTCTACGCCGTTCTGGAGTCCGTGATTGTACACTTTTTCCATGTGCGCCAATTCACTTTCATGGGTGGCTACAATCAGCTTACCGCAAATGTCGTGGCCGATTTTATGCTCTTTCGCGAAAGCTACTATCTCCCTTCGACCTTCTACACAGTTTTTCGCTTTGTAACTGCCCGGTTTATAGTAGATCCCGCTGTGTAAAACACCTGAATTGCGTCCGGTCTGATGGGCAGATACTTTGTCTTCCTTCTCGAGGACGCAGATTTTTAAATTCGGATGATGCAGGTTGAGTTTGTAAGCGGTTGATAATCCAACGATTCCGGCTCCAATTACGATGACATCAAATTGCGGCTGATTCATAGTGCAAAAGTACATGGTTTCTGTTTATCGGGATTGACTCTGTTGGATATTGTTGGTTGGCCGGATCGCTCTCGCTGACTTTAGTTGCATGTCTGGTTTCGT
>JBIIRF010000203.1:0-4933 GCA_044341715.1 Bacteroidia bacterium
AACGATAGATTGTCGGAGGATATGTGAATGACGTGAATGTAAAGAACACTTCCTTATCATCACGGTAACCACCGAAGCCACCGGCAGTACCGATAGCAGGCAATGGAATTTCGAGTTCCTTCACTCCCTCGTACGTGTACTGATAAATATGGGTAGAAACATCCTGCAGATAATTCAGGAATAATTTCCCTCCTGCAGTAGAAGCACCTTCCAGCAATGAAGTTGTTTCAGGAACCAATACCTTCCACGATTTGGTCATGTCCATATCCGGGTTGTAGTTTGCCAGATCAACAGACACGATATGATTATTCGGCGCACCGTGATTGGTACTCACCAGAATTTTAGATCCAACATTATCAATCACACCATATTCATAATCGAACCCTTTAAACAACAAAGCCAGTTTGCTATCGGGTTTAGTGAGATCTTTATAAAGAATCTGTGTACCATAAGTACCCTGCGAAACATAAATAAAAAGATAGCGCTCATCCTCTGTAACTGAAGCACCATAGTAACGAAGCGGCTGTGTTTTATCTTCGAAGATCAGCTGATCCTGCGACTGAGGTGTTCCCAGTTTATGATACCATACCTGATGAAATTCATTTTTTCCACTGAGTTCCGTTCCTTTATCAGGAGTTGGATAACGTGAATAGAAAAATCCGTCTTTGTACCAGGAAGCACCACTGAACTTCACCCACTGCAATTCATCTGCGAGATCTTTTGCACCATCGATCTGGCGTACTTTTATTGTTTGCCAATCGGAACCACTTTGGTTGATACCATACGCCGCGAATTTATGATCATTGGAATATCCCAGGATACTCACTGCTGCAGTACCATCCTTCGTCAATGTATTCGGATCCAGAAAAACCATCGGAGCACCATCAATACCTTTCTGATAGTAAATCACACTCTGGTTTTGGAGTCCATCGTTCTTGCTGAAGAAATAATATTCACCCACACGACCCGGAGCTGAAAAACGCTCGTAGTTGAAGATCTCTGTTAAACGTGATTTGAACTTATCCCGGAAAGGAATTTTTTTCAGGTAATCGAAAGTGACTGCATTTTGTGCCTCTACCCATGACTTCACCTCTTCTGCGGTATCAGTTTCCAGCCAGCGATAAGGATCTTTAACGGTTGTACCGTGATAATTATCCTGCTGATCGGTTTTACGGGTTTGCGGATAACGGAGTTGTTGTGCCTGAAGCATACTTACAGTGAACATAAATAACAGGATAAAACCTGCTTTGCGTGGGTATAACATGAGCTGTATATTGAGACATCAAATGTACACAAAGACCACGAATGACCACCCCGCTCAGGAAACATCCTGACGGAACCGATTTATTCTCACCGGAAAACAGTAGTTACTTTACTTTCAGCTCCTTCTCGTTCAGCTGGAAACTGGACAAAATCACACCACCCTTATCAATATTCATCACTTTCAGGGTACGGTCGCCACGAGGACCGGAGATATCGAAACGACTGAAGTTATTCGTCGTCACCAATGTTTCCGGCACGCGATAAGGATTTGCCTTCTCCTTAGCCCCCGGTTCAAAAGCACGGGAGGAAATCGGCGAACAGGTAATATCATACATCTTGTAAAATCCTTTCGGCTGCCATCCGATCACTTCCGAGAAATGACGGTCGCCACTCAGGAAAACAACGCCTTCGATTTTATAAGAAATAATGAAATACATGAGATCATTAAAATCACAGGGGTAATCACGCAGATGCTCCTTCTCAGCAATCGGATTCAGCACCTGATTTCCCACAACCACAAACTTGAAAGTTGCTTTCGAGCTCAACAATTTATCCTTTATCCAGGAGAGTTGCATAGTTCCAAAAAAGTCCTTTTCACAATTCGGTTTTCCTGCAACAGAATCGAGTAATCCGTTAGGCGCGCGGTGTGAACGATCATCCATCAGGAAAAACTCACAATCACCCCAGCTAAACGAACTATAAATACCATTATCACCTTCAGCACCATAGGTTTTATTGCCCCAGTAGTCGCGGAAGAGTTTCTGAGCAACGGATTTCAATTCAAAAGAACGATCGGCATCATTCATACCGTAGTCATGATCATCCCAGATCGCAAAATTCGGACGCGAAGAAAGCAGTTGAGAAATCTCTGCTGACTTCCGGTGCTGCGAATAACGGTAACGCATACCCGCTTCAGAGCCATAATCGGATGCACGCAGGTAGAGATTATCACCCATCCACAACATAAAATCAGTCGACATACTCGCCATGGTACGGAAGATATACGGATCTTGTCCGAAGGGAGCACCATTGGCATCCAGCACCGGATCGTTGATATATGCACAAGAGCCTGCCAGGAAAGAAAAATTAAATGGCTCAGCATCCGGATTCGCCTGATGCGGTTTCGTTGTAAACGAATGTGTTTGCTCAAACGGAATCACCTTTCCGTTAAGCAGAATTTCATAGTTATACGTCGTGTTCAGCTTCAGCTTTACCAACTCAAATTTTATCGGATTATACGGAAGCTCCAGCTTACCGGAATAATCCATCTCATAAAAGAATTCTGTATTGTCCTTCTCCCAATAACGCAACATTGCTGATTTCACGGATTGACCAACTTCAAACCAGAGTAAAACCGAACGATGTTCACTATAGCCCATCATCGGACCTGAAATCAATAAAGGCTCCTGTTGCGCATTCAAAGAGAGCGAAGAAATCAATAATAGCAAGAATACAACAAGCTTTTTCATACGCGAATTAATTTTATACTAAACGGAAGTTGTGTATAAGACATGATTCTCCGTTTCGTACAATTATTTATGGTAAAAATACTAAGTTCCACTACACAAAAAAAGAAATACCCCTTTTTGGGGAAAGAGATCCTTCCAATTTACTTTTCACAGACAGAAATACTGAATAAACGACAATCCCCGGTTTATTTTTCTTTCCGCAAACAGGCAAACACCATATGCTCCAGAAATTTGCTTACCTCCTTGACATCCTTTCCGGAACTGAAATCAGTTAAAGCAGGTAGATTTTGCATGAAAAAAGTCTGATAATGTGCCATCTCCAACAGTGTACTCGCCAGCGAACGACAGAACTTATACTTCGGATTATACTCCTTAAAAGTAGTTGCTATACGTGAGGCAAGATCCTTATACGGCTTAAACAATCTGGCCTTATTATCTTCTGTTACATGCCGTGTCAAATAAGCCTTTGAGCCTTCCCAAACGACAATATGATACAAGGAACGCACATCGATTTCATTCGAAGTTGATGCATCATCCAGTTCCTCTGTCAATAATCGGATAATCCGTTTTATTTTCAACTCTGCATCGTTCGTATTCACTCCACTCACCATCACCTTATACTCCAGCCAGCTCCAATACCAGGTAATCAGGTATACCAGCAAACGATGCTTATTTTCAAAGTAGCGGTACACACTGGCCTCTGTCGTTTCTATTTCAGTCGCCAGTTTTTTAGATGTAAAACTCTCAAACCCCATCTCACCAATCATCTTCACACTATTGGTAATGATACGCCGACCCAAATCACTTTCATCCGGATTCCGGAGGTACAAGTGTTCGTTCATCTTAAATTTTACCTGCAGTTCCATTTTTCTATGAAATTATGGCGTGAAAGTAATACTTTTGCGGAAAATAGTAGTAGAAAAAAGAATAAAATGGATCCCGTAGTACTATTCTTTCTTTTAGGGCTTATAGGCGGACTGGTTAAATCCGGACTAAAAATCCCTGAATCCTTCTATAATGTCCTGAGTATTTACCTCTTACTTTCCATTGGGATTAAATGAGGAATTGAGTTATTTCACGCTGATTCCTCGGCCATTTTGGTACCTGTTCTGGTTACGATTGTCTTAAGCATCTGCATCTGTTTAACGGCCTGGGTTTATTTACGCAAAATAGGTAAGTTCTCCATAGAGGATGCAGCTGCAATGGCGGCACATTATGGGTCGGTGAGCGCGGTAACATTCGCCGTGGTGATCACCTACCTGCGTGATAAAGGAATTTTTTACGAGGAGTTTGTGACGGTTTTACTCGTTGTGATGGAGATCCCGGCTATCGCCTTCAGCATCTTACTCTATAAACTCAAGCAGAATAAAACCAGTGCAACGCAAACGGAAATCGGCAGTATACTTCATGAAATCTTACTCGGGAAAAGCATGCTTTTGCTCCTTGGAGGAATCATCATCGGATCGTTCACGGCATGGCAACATAACGAACAACTACACTCTTTTTTCTTCGGAATGTTCAAAGGGTTTCTGGGAATTTTCATGCTGGAGATGGGTGTCGTGACCAGCGCTCGTCTGGCTGACCTGAAAAAAGTGGGTGGATTTTTATTGTTGTTTGGTATAACCATGCCCTTGATTTCGGCGATGCTGGGAATTTTTGCAGGTTGGGCTACCGGACTTTCGGAGGGAGGTACCGTTATTCTCGCAACCATGGCCGCTTCTGCCTCCTATATCGCCGCTCCGGCAGCTGTAAAAATGGCCATCCCTGATGCCAATTCGACCTATTACCTCACGACTCCATTGGGAATTACTTTTCCGTTTAATCTTATAGTCGGAATTCCCATCTACCATTATCTCACGCAATCATTTTACCAGCTCTTTGTCTGATTCTGCCCCATAAAACAGGATTCTAACCACTGTCGACTTTCTTTGAATATGAAATAATTGTTATCTTTCCACTCCTCTATGCGTAACAGAATATTACTCCTACTGCTCCTTCCTTTCGTTTGCATACTTCACTCAAAGGCTCAAACATTCAGCACATTCGGCGGGGCGATTCCTGATAATGGAACCAGTATTCGGTTTAACATACCTGTATCCGGACTTCCCACAGTCATCGACTCATCGTTTGGTTTGGAGAGTGTTTGTATCAACCTGATTCATCCATACACATCCGATCTGCATATATTTCTGGTTGCTCCT
>JBIIRF010000204.1:0-4930 GCA_044341715.1 Bacteroidia bacterium
AGCTCTCTTCCACGCACCACCGGCAGCAGAACCTACAATTATTTCAGAAGTAGCATTATTAAACGCCACACAGTTCACCCGACCGATACCTTGTTGCGCAGAAGGAATAAGCGAATTCACCTGAGTAGGTCCAAGACTCACCCAATCACCACCGGGCAACGCACGTCCCTGCTGAACAGCATCCATTAATTGCGAATGCGCCTCCACCGATTTCCACTGCGTATTTACAGTATAACCATCTGCACCCAATCTGTTTTTATTAAACCAGTGCCAGCGATAAAACTCCTTCGCAGCACGAGCAACAAATTTTTTATCCGCAGGAGTTACAGCAGCTTTCTCTTTCTCTCTCAGCCAAGACTCATATTGTTCAACATACGAATCAAAATGGACTGAAGTATTTTTATAATCGGGCAATTTTTCCCATTGTTGCGCCTCTGCACTCAGAAACAACACCAACATGAAACACCCGACAAGGATGATCATTTTCTTCATGGCTTTATTTCTTTAACTGTTCAACTGATTGCTGTAACTGCTGAATTTTTTCCTCCTGTTTCAGAATATACAACGTCAGCTCCTCAATCTTCTCCACCAATAAGCGTTGCATCTCTCCCACTTCAACACCGGCAGAGCTGTTCACCTCATCAGCAGAAGGAATACCGGGTAAGTGACCATTTGCATTTATGAAATCGCTCAGCTCAGACAAATTCATCAACTTATAATCAGGTTTAAAAACATAATCAGGCCATGAAGCCAGCAATTGCACTTTCAATTCTGTGCAGATCACTTTTCCATTCACCGACATTTTATATCCGGCCGGAACATACGTCGTACCAACTCCCACCACACCTGCGCTTTGATCCTGCAAAATCACATACCCAGAATTAGCAGCAGAACGCAGATACCAATCGCCGGTAGCACCGAAATGACCATAGCTGATATTCGGACCTTTCGATGTATTTGTCAATTCGAAAGTCGGACTTGCAGTACCGGTTTGCACCACTGACAAACGGCTCACAGGAGTAGTAGTACCAACACCCACATTCCCCGCGCTATTCAATGTAAAACGTGGTGAAGCAGAAATCACCAGATGCACACTTCCTGTAGTATTTCCACCACCAGTTCCGAAATCCATATCGGAACTTGCACCAGAAAATGAACCGATGTATCCACGATAATTTGTATTCTCATAAAAGGTCATGTACATACCGGTTGAATAAAATTGTGAAGTACCACCGGTTAGCCGGAATGCTTCCTGGAAAGTTGTGCTCACATGAAGAGGTGCTGCAGGATTAGAAGTACCGATACCCACATACGAATTACCGGAACCAACCTGAAGCAGATTATTATTCGTTGCCAATACCTGCACTCCATTGATCCGATAAGCAGAATCTGTATTTACACTTCCGCCTTTTACATCCAACTTCCAAACGGGCGAGCTGATACCGATACCTACTTTTCCATTCGAAAGAATACTCATCC
Organism: Bacteroidia bacterium; assembly: GCA_044341715.1. GTDB lineage: Bacteria > Bacteroidota > Bacteroidia > AKYH767-A > OLB10 > JAJTFW01. The sequence goes on from JBIIRF010000204.1 coordinate 1,480, forward strand.
GCACATTATTATTCGTGCGGAATCGCAGTGCCTTACTATCGGTTGTTCCGATAAAGTTCACCGCCGGATCAGTAGCAGCATTTCCGGTTAACGACCAGGTTTGAGCAATTGACAAGTCCGAGATGAACAGCAAGCCCAGGACCGCCATTGTAGTTTTTAAGAGAGATTTCATGATGATAGAATTTAAAATTCATCTGAAAGCTACTCAAGGTCACTCTGCCGTGTATAGGGAAATTAGCATGCGGTAGAAAGGGGATATTATCCGGCAGAAATCCTGAGAATTCAAAATTAAAAACCTGAGGATTTCAGCAAATATTAAAAGGCTAAATACATGAATACACGGAAAAGAAAACGGGCTCCGAATCAGAAGCCCGTTAATTATTTTATAATTTTCACTCTATGGAGTTACTGTAATTCGTCGCGAGAAAGAACCATCCTCACTCATCACTTTGATAAAATAGAAGCCGGGTTTTTTACCGCTAAGATTGATCAGAAAGGAGCCGGAAGCTTCACGTTCCAGACTCAAATTATCCTGCAGATTTCCGATCATATCGTACACCAGCACTTCAGGAGTTGCGGACATCGCTTTATTAAAGGAGATATGCAAAACACCATTCGTTGGCATCGGATACATGGAGACAGTAGTTTCCTTAGATGCGATTGCTTTATCGCCTGCATCAGCCTGGGCCATTGATTGAATACCCGAGAGGGTGAGAGCAGCAATAATGAAGAAAGAGTAGAGGATGCGTTTCATAGGCATCTTGTGGGGATTTGGTATTTTGTACGTAACAAATATCTTGCCGTTACTTATTATTAAACATATTCATCGTGTTTTGAATCCCAACGGTAGCGAAACTCTTCACGATATCCTCAGCAATTTTAATCTTTTCAGGCAGAGCGGCAGCTTCCTGAGATGACCAATGCCCCAGCACATAATCCGATTGACGGCCCTTCGGGAAATCGCTTCCGATTCCGAATCGAAGCCGTGCAAACTTCTCATTACCAACACATTCTATAATACTCGTTAATCCATTATGACCAGCGGCACCACCGGAAGGACGCAATCTTAAGATACCAAACGGCAAAGCCAGATCATCTGATATAATTAACAGGTTTTCCTGCGGAATTTTCAGCAGAGTCATCCAATACCTTACAGCCTCCCCGCTCAGGTTCATGAAAGTAGTGGGTTTCAGCAAGATAAGTGACCTGCCTTTATGACGGGCTTCTGCTTTCCAGGCCTTTTTATCATTAGAGAAGGAGACTTCGAGTGATTTTGCCACAGCATCCACCACATCAAAACCGATATTATGGCGAGTATGCACATAATCGGGTCCGATATTTCCCAGTCCGACAATCAGGTATTTCACAGGTAAACCTATATTAAACGCCAAAAGGAACCTTTATTAGGGTTCCTCCCGGCTATGAATTTGGGTATACGTTATTAACTAACGGAGTGATTACTTCTTATCACCTTCAGCAGCTACCACGTTACGTGTCATACGCACGCCAACGATAACATTCGAAGGAGAATCGAGGAAGGTAACACCATTTACATTCAGGTCACGCACACGGATATTTCCACCGATATTCAGAGGAGAAATATCAACTGTTACGTAATCAGGCAAATCAGCTGCCAACGCTTTCACCTTCAGGCGACGCACTTTAGTAACCAGTTTACCACCCTGCTTCACACCTTCAGAAGTACCGGTCAGTTTCACCGGAATGTTGATGGTAACAGGCTTACTTGCTTCAACGGCGAGGAAATCAACGTGTTGGATAATATCCGTTACCGGATGAAACTGGATATCCTGCATAATACAGAGATATTCTTTTCCTTCCACGTTCAAGTTCACCATGTGTACATCCGGCGTATACACCAGACCTTTAAAATCAGCCAGTGCCGCTGAGAAGTGTACAGGTTCAGTGTTGCCATAAAGCACACAAGGCACCTGCTCATTATCGCGCAGAGCTTTTATGGATTGTTTGGTAAGTTCCGTTCTTTTTGAACCTTTGATTTCAATCGTTTTCATTGCTGAGAATTGTATTAACCTTTAACAAAGAGTGAGCTGATGGATTCATAAGCATACACCCTCTGAATTGCTTTTGCAAAGAGAGCAGCTGTAGAGAGCTGTTTAATTTTTATCCCCGGCTTGCGCAGAGGAATTGTATCACAAACGACCACTTCCGTGAGGTGCGAATCGGCGATACGTTCGTAAGCCTGACCACTTAATACCGGATGTGTACAGAAGGCACGAACACTGGCAGCACCACGATCAATCAGCAAACTTGCTGCCTTCGTAAGTGTGCCGGCTGTATCCACGATATCATCTACCAGGATACAATCGCGACCTGTAACATCACCGATCACTGTCATTCCTTCAATTTCATTTGCACGCTTACGATGCTTATCGATAATTGCCATATCGGCATTAAAGTAAGAAGCATAAGTACGGGCTCTGTGAACGCCTCCCATATCAGGAGCACAGATCATCATATTCGGAAGGTCGAGACTTTTAATATAAGGAACAAAGATGGCCGAAGCATCGAGATGATCAACCGGAATATCAAAGAACCCCTGGATTTGCGGTGCATGAAGATCCATGGTCATTACACGGGTAACTCCGGCCGCCGTCAACAGGTTGGCTGTCATTTTGGAAGCAATAGCCACCCTTGGTTTGTCTTTACGGTCACTACGGGCATACCCAAAATACGGGATTACCGCTGTAATATAGTGAGCTGAAGCCCTTTTCGCGGCATCTATCAGCATCAAAAGCTCAAAAAGGTTATCGGTAGGCGAAAAAGTACTTTGGATGATAAACACATCACAGCCACGCACACTTTCATCGAAAGAAGGAGAGAACTCCCCATCACTGAAGCGGGCCACCTTCACATCACCAAGCGGAGCACCGTAACAATCAGTGATTTGCTCAGCTAAGTAGCGAGATGCAGTACCGGAGAATATTTTAACCTGACGTGCCATGTTGATTTTTCCCTTTATTTAAAAGGGCTGCAAAGAAACTAAAAATTACCCGTTTATCAAAATGAATAAACAAATAGATGTTGAAAATTAACACGGGTCAGATCCGTATTCGCAAATATCTGATTTAAAACAACTTAATAATAAGGAAAAACCTGAAAATACGTCCATTCCGGGTCAATTCTGTCCGCCGTCCAGGTCCGCTGAAATAGCCCAAACCAGAATCAATACAAAAAACAAAAAATCCATAACGGCTGAATATTCGTTTTGTACTATCTTCGCAGTCCCCGAAATAATTGGGGGTAATGCCCGGATGGCGGAATTGGTAGACGCGCTGGTCTCAAACACCTGTGCCTTCACTGGCATGCCGGTTCGACTCCGGCTCCGGGTACAAAAAAGCCTCTCAGAAATGAGGGGCTTTTATAATTTAGAGCGCTGTCCCGATAGCTATCGGGATCAAAAACCTGTGCCTTC
>JBIIRF010000205.1:0-4918 GCA_044341715.1 Bacteroidia bacterium
AAAGGAAAGTCAACGAAGAGCGCAGTTGCTTTTTTCCATCTACAGCGTTGTGAAATAAGGAGATAATTCCGGCAGTTAATCCCGCCAAAAGGAAAACGACCAGATGGGAAAAGTATAAAAACAAAAGAAACAGAATGACAAGAATATAGGTCTTCGGAGTTTTGGAAGCTGTTTGATTTTTCATCCACCAGGCCATCCAGAACGGCAATAAAGCCATCGCCAGCGAGAAATTAAAGAATCCCAGCAAGAAGGTGAAATTGTAAACAAAGGGAAAAACGAGCCAACTCAGCCAGGCAGCAGATGGTTCAATGGTAAGAATCAGTTTTCGGTAACCGATAACCGTTAGTAAGATGATCAGCAGCAACAGAATTTTTTCAGCCCAAAGAGCAGGAACAATAAACATCAAACCGGCCAACAACAAATGACCACTCCAGTTCGGTTCAGGGAAGGAATTGAATTCAAAAAAAGCATGTGCCGAAGTACTATGGGTTGTCAGTAATTCTCCGATCAGGTGCGCATTGTATAAGTGAGCCGGGCCATCCAGCGTGACAAATGGTGACAATAAAATCACCGGTAAGAGATGCAGGAAGGCGATCAGGGCGAAGAGCCGGGACTCAAGTGACTTTTTAGTGTTCATTTACCGAATTCGCCCGAAAAGTAGGTCATATTTAATTTCCTCGACCATTTTCCCGAAAGAATCCGATTAAATACCCTGTAAATGAGCCAAATGGAAGGTGATGAAAATTTCATCTTTTAGCAAGGAAAAGGTTATTTTTGTAAGATATGAACCCGTTTGTTGTATCAGCCAGAAAGTATCGTCCCGCCACCTTCGACACCGTTGTTGGACAGGCTCATATTACCAATACCCTCAAAAACGCCATCAAGACCAAACACCTGGCGCAAGCCTTTTTGTTTTGTGGTCCGAGAGGAGTTGGTAAAACAACCTGTGCACGTATTCTCGCCAAAACGTTAAACTGTAAACATCTGACCGACGACATGGAGGCCTGCAATGCCTGTGAATCCTGTCTTTCTTTCAATAATGGTCAGTCATTGAATATTTATGAGCTGGATGCTGCATCGAACAACTCGGTAGAGGATATCCGGAATCTGGTAGAGCAGGTCCGTTACGCACCACATGCCGGTGAGTACAAGATCTATATCATTGACGAGGTTCACATGTTGTCCTCTTCCGCCTTCAACGCATTCCTGAAGACGCTGGAAGAACCACCCTCCTATGCCATTTTCATTCTGGCTACAACGGAGAAACATAAAATCATTCCTACGATTCTTTCCCGTTGTCAGATCTTCGATTTCAATCGTATTCAGATTGACGACATCGCATCTCACCTTACGTATGTTTCTTCGAAAGAAGGGATATCCGCAGAAGAAGATGCATTGCATATCATCGCGCAAAAAGCAGATGGAGCATTACGTGATGCACTCTCCATCTTTGACCAGATAGTCAGCTTTGCAGGTACAAACGTCACCTACAAGGATGTAATCAATAACCTGAGTATTCTTGATTACGATTATTATTTTAAAGTGACGGATGAAATCAGAAACGGCAATATCCCTTCTGTACTCCTCACTTTCAATGAACTTCTTGCTGATGGATTTGACGGACATCATTTCATTAACGGACTTGCCACGCATTTCCGTGATTTGCTCGTTTCCAAAGATGAAGTAACTCTTCCTCTACTTGAAGTCAGTAAAGGTACACGTGAACGTTACCGCATTCAGGCGGCAGAAATACCACAGGCACATCTGTTGAAATACCTCGCAATCTGCTCTCAGGCTGATATCGATTTTCGATCTGCCAGAAACCAACGTTTGCATGTGGAGTTGACGCTGATTCGGATGTGTTCCATCTCTGGAAGCCAGTCTGTGGACATGAGTCCGACAGTACCCTTTGAAAAAAAAACTCCAATTGAGTCTGTAAAACCTGTTGCCGCTGCACCATCTGCACCTGCGCAGCCAATCGCTCAAGCACCAGCAGCAGTACCATCAACGCCTTCTCCTGCTCCTGCAAATGCTGTGATTACTCCTAATCCTGCCATTGCCAACGCAGCACCTGCTCCGAAGCCTCAGGAAGTAAAACCAGATCCTGTTACTCCAACTACTCCTCCTCCATCGGCTCCAATGCCCGGACTTTCCGGAGGTTCATCTTTATTCAAAGGAACTTCGCTTTCATCTCTCCGAAAAACCGAAACAAAAACTGAAGATACTCCGCAAACAATCATTACTCCGGATACGGCAGATCCTGTTGACCGCGATCAATTATTGCGCTTGTGGAATGAGTATGCGGATACAATGCAGGCTGCAGGGAAATTTCAGTTGCATACAACACTGACCATGAATCCACCGAAGTTACTGGAGGATTTTGTGATAGAGCTTGTCATTCATAATCCTTCACAGGAAGAGTTGCTGCAGGAAGAGAAGATCGATATGCTTGACTGGTTGCGTAAGAAGCTGAATAACTATAAGCTAACCTTGATTACGCGACTCGAGGAAATGGCTAAAGATCCCGAGCAGGTTTTTACGAATAAAGAGAAATACAAAAAAATGGCGGAGAAGAATCCGGGGCTCGATGATTTCAGAAAGCAACTTGGATTGGAACTTGAATTGTAATTTAATGTAAATTCGCCTAAATCACGACGCTGAAATGCCCATACTGGCCAGTATTATTAAACGAGGAATTGAGTTAAGGCATCGTATTCGCCTCTCGGAAAGGAGTCCTATATACTACCAGAAGAAGGAACTGAAGAAGTTGCTTCGGAAAGCACAGTTTACCATGTTTGGCCAGACGTATAATTTTTCTGGCATGGTGAATAGTCGTAATGTCCTCAATAAATTCAAAGCAACAGTTCCGGTTCACGACTACAACAGCATCTATGCACGTTGGTGGAATAAAAGTTTGCATAACCAGGAAGATGTTACCTGGCCGGGCAAAGTGAAATATTTTGCACTTAGTAGTGGAACATCTGAAAGTTCCAGTAAACATATTCCGGTGACGAATGATATGGTAAAAGCTATTCAGCGAACCAGCATTCGTCAGATTATTAGTCTTGGAGGTTATTCAGGACTACCAGCCGACATCTTCAGCAAAGGAATTCTGATGTTAGGCGGCAGTACTCACCTTCACCATCATGGTTCTTATTTTGAAGGGGATCTGAGTGGAATTACAGCGAGTAAAATCCCTTTCTGGTTCCAGCATTTTTACAAACCGGGCCGGAAGATTGCCATGGAAAAAGACTGGAATACCAAGCTCGATGAAATTGTGGAGAACGCTACCCAATGGGATATCGGAATTCTTGTAGGTGTTCCGGCATGGTGTCAGTTGTTAATTGAAAAAATAATTGAGCATTACCGGTTAAAAACGATCCATGATATCTGGCCGAACCTGACCATTTATGTACATGGCGGCGTATCCTTTGAACCGTATAGAAAGAGTTTCGAGAAGCTAATTGCAAAACCACTTACCTATATCGAAACCTATCTCGCTTCTGAAGGCTTTATTGCTTTTCAGGAAGAGCAGGATAATAGATCGATGAAGATGGTATTGAACAATGGTATCTTCTTTGAATTTGTGCCATTCAACAGCGACAACTTCAATGCCGACGGAGAGCTGGTGCGAAAGCCCAAAACACTGTTGATTGATGAGGTTCAGGAAAACGAAGAATATGCTTTGCTGATGAGTACATGTTCAGGAGCCTGGCGGTATTTGATTGGCGATGTGGTGAAATTTACAGATGTTTCCAGAGCGGAAATAGTGATCACCGGTCGAACCAAACATTACCTGAGTTTATGTGGTGAGCACCTTTCTGTCGATAATATGAACAAGGCGATAGAGATGGTATCCGACGAGTTCAATATCCGCATCAACGAATTCAGCGTTTCAGGAGTTAAACATGGTAGTCTCTTTGCCCATAAATGGTATATAGGCACTGATGATAAAGTAGACCCGGAAGCATTGCGCATGAGTATAGATGAAAAGCTGAAAATGCTAAATGATGATTACCGTGTAGAACGGAAATCTGCCCTCAAAGAAATTTTTGTAGAGGTATTACCTTTAAAGGTCTTTATGAACTGGATGGAAAAGCATGGTAAAATCGGTTCTCAGAATAAGTTCCCACGGGTGATGAAAAATCATATCCATGAAGAGTGGGAGAAGTTTGTAAAAGGAGAACTGGTTTAATTTTCATTCATGTTTGTCTCCGGTTTTACGTTTGTCCGCAATGCTGTTAAGTATGATTATCCGGTAATTGAATCTATCCGGTCATTGTTGCCGCTGGTTGATGAACTGGTTGTTTGCCTGGGGAATTCCGATGATGATACAGAGGAGCTGATCAATACAATTGCAGATCCTAAAATCAAGATAGTGCATTCGGTATGGGACGATCAGCTGCGGGAAGGTGGTCGTGTATTGGCCGTAGAAACCGATAAGGCTTATCAGGCAATAGATCCCAAAGCCGACTGGTGTATTTATCTGCAGGCAGATGAGGTGTTGCATGAAGATGATTATCCATCTATCCGCGCCTCTATGCAGCAATATCTGAATGATAAACGAACCGAAGGTCTGCTCTTCGATTATGTCCATTTTTATGGCAGCTATACTTACTTTGGGAATTCACGTCGTTGGTATCGGAGAGAAATCCGAATTGTCCGTCATGACCCGGGAGTACATTCATTTCGTGATGCACAGGGCTTTCGCCTGAATAACCGCATGTTGAATGTACGTCGCATTCCGGCGCGGGTTTTCCATTATGGTTGGGTCAAGAATCCCAATCATCAACGCGAAAAGCAGCAGAATTTCCATAAGATGTGGCATAGTGATGAGAAGGTAAAAACGATGGTGAAAGATCTGCCGTTTGATTACAGTCAGATTGATGCGCTGGAAATCTACAAAGGAACACATCCT
>JBIIRF010000206.1:0-4905 GCA_044341715.1 Bacteroidia bacterium
GGTCATGCTGGCGAATTCCGACAATTTCTCGTTCAGTTCTTCCTTCATTTCGGCAGAAATATGGTTAGCTCTTTTCGCCAACACCACGAGACTTTCGTAAATATTCCCGGTTTTCTCCTCAAAATTCAGCATATCACGTGTAACCGTGGTATTTGTAGATGATTTATAATTAGCCATTTATACGTATATATAAGGTATATATTCTGTTTAATTGGCCTTCACGGCACTAGCTTCCAGCGATTTCAGGGCATCCTGAACATTCTCATAGATCCGTTCGGCGTCGCGAAGATACCGACTTTGCGGGAAATTATCTATAAATTTTAAATACTCTTCCGCCGAAGCCTTCAAACGTTCCTCCTGTTTCGCCTGCACCGAATTGATTGCATACAGATAAGAAGAACGCAGACTCATATATAATGCCTCCTCCTTATATATAGTACTCGGATAATCTTTCAGCAGGTTTGCGAACGCCACCACCGCTGCATTATAGAATTCTGTCTTATAATACTGCTTCGCATTATCAAAAGCTTTCTGTTCCAACTTACGACGCAGCTCATCCATTTTTGTATTTGCTTCCGCCACCTTTGCACTACCCGGATACTTATTTGTAAATATCTGGAACTTCTCAATCGCATCAAGTGTGCTTGTTTGATCCAAACTTGAAACGGGCGAATCCAGGTAAAAGCAATATGCATACATATATTGCATCTCTTCCGCATGTGAACTTGCCGGATAGCTTTGCACAAAATTATTAAAGTGATATGCAGCCATTGTAAAGTCATCTATATAATATGTACAGTACGTATAATAATAGTATGACATCTCCGCTTTCGAAGTTCCGCGATACACGCTGATCAGTTCTTCGAACAATTGCAATGCATGATAATAATCTTTCTTTTCATAATACTTCACAGCAGCCTCATACTTCTTTTCCATATCAGTACTTTTCATTGTTTGTTGAAATTTACTGCAGGAAGAAATTATCAGGAGAGGAATAATGAGTAATAACAGTCGCTTCATTGCTTCTACTTTATTTTGCAAATGTACTGATTTGTAAGTTGTGTTGTTGCTTGATTAACAAATGTATGTTGAAAACATTATGGGTGTTAATGATTTTAACTTTATTTTTGTGTGGATATTTCGGTCGCATTCTGTGGCGGAAATACAACAACGTTAGCCAAAGAAAAAAAGTATAAAACAAAATGATAGATATCTTCGAAAAGATCCGAAAGAACAGAGGTCCGCTTGGAATGCACGCAAAGGATGCACATGGTTACTTCACCTTCCCAAAACTTGAAGGTGAGATTTCAAACAAGATGATTTTCCGCGGTAAGGAAAAATTAGTTTGGAGTTTAAATAACTACTTAGGACTTGCCAACCATCCGGAAGTACGCAAAGCAGATACTGATGGAGCGATTGAATATGGGTTTGCACTTCCAATGGGCGCCCGTATGATGTCGGGAAATTCCAATCCACACGAACAATTAGAAGCTGAGTTATCCAAGTTCATGTCAAAAGAAGACACTATTCTTTTGAACTTCGGATACCAGGGAATGGTAAGTGCAATAGATGCATTAGTTGACCGACATGATGTAATCGTATACGATTCTGAAGCGCATGCATGCATTATAGATGGGTTGCGCTTACATATGGGAAAACGATTTGTTTACCCACACAACGATATTGACAATCTCCAAAAGCAATTAGAGCGTGCCACCAAACTGGTTGAACAATCAGGTGGAGGTATACTTGTTATAACAGAAGGAGTATTTGGGATGTCGGGTGATCAGGGCAAGTTGAAAGAGATTGTAGAACTCAAGAAAAAATTCAACTTCCGTTTGTTTGTTGATGATGCTCATGGATTCGGAACGATGGGTAAAACCGGAGCCGGAACTGCCGAACATCAGGGATGTCAGGATGGTATTGATATTTATTTTGGTACATTCGCCAAATCAATGGCATTAATCGGCGCCTTTATTAGTAGTGAAGAACAGGTAGTAGAATACCTTCGTTATAATATGCGTTCGCAGATTTTCGCGAAATCACTTCCGATGCCGTTGGTAATCGGAGCGCTGAAACGACTTGAATTATTACGCACACGTCCGGAATTAAAAGATAATCTCTGGAAGATCACGAATGCATTACAATCAGGATTGAAAGAAGCAGGATTCGAAATTGGCAAAACAGATTCACCGGTAACACCCGTTTATCTGAACGGAACAATTCCGGAAGCAACCAATCTTATTCTTGATCTTCGTGAAAATTATGACATCTTCTGTTCGATGGTTGTATATCCGGTAGTACCAAAAGGAGTAATCATGTTGCGCCTGATACCAACAGCCGTTCATACACTAGAAGACGTAAATTACACTATCAAAGCTTTCAAAGTGATTCAGGAAAATCTGAAAGCAGGAAAGTATAACGTAGATAAAATTGTTACATCAATATCATAAACCTGAAGAAGAGAAAGTGCTTCACCGTGTTGTTAGAATTGAAGAGAAGTTGTTTGGTGAAAAATGTGACAGAAGTAAAAGGTTACAGAAAATGTAACAAAAATAAATCAGTGACAGTATAACCACAACAAATAATCGTTAACCCAATTCAAAACACAATTAACATGAAACAGAACATGGAAATGAAAAAAAGCACTACACCAAGTGCTGCCGGCACAACTCGTGTAATCGGCTTCAAGATGACAAATGTTGAAGCGATGGCTGCTCCTAAAAAAGCAAAGAAAGCTGCTAAAAAAGCAACTAAGAAAGCTGCTAAAAAAGGCGCTAAGAAAGCTGCAAAGAAAGGTGCTAAAAAAGCAACTAAGAAAACAGCTAAGAAAGCTACTAAAAAAACAGCTAAGAAAGCTACTAAAAAAGCAGCTCCAAAGAAAGCTACCAAAAAAGCAGCTCCTAAAAAAGCAGCTAAGAAAGGTGCAAAAAAAGCTACTAAAAAAGCTGCCAAGAAGAAATAATCATCTTCTTGGGTTAACAAAAAAAGCCTCTGCTTGCAGAGGCTTTTTTATTTTCTATCCTTTTTATCTGATTGCTTTTGTCGGTTTGCAGTTCCTTTTACAACCGCAGTTGAGGTGATGACTAAAGTATAACTACCGGCTTAATAAAAATGATTACAACGCAGCTTTAGCGCTTCTCACACGGATTAATTCAATATCATACACCACAGGAGTGGCAGGTGGTACCGGACCAAATCCATCCTTTCCAAAAGCATTTTCTGATGAGAGAATTAAACGGCAGATCGAACCTTCCTTCATCGATGAAATAGCTTGCTCCCACGCATCCAGCCGCAAACCATCACCCAAAACATATGACAAATTTTCTCCGGCTTTCTTCGATCCATCGAACACTTCACCATTCAAAAAACTTCCGGTGTACCGTACTTCTACGCTATCCCCTTTTACCGGTTTTTTACCATTGCCTTCCTTGATCACAATAAAATAAACGCCCGGTTTTGCAGGTGTAACGTTTAATTCATTTTCTGCCAGGTAGACATTTATATTTAACTCTTCCAGTTCACTAACTTCTTTTTTCTCCTCCTTGGTTTCTTTTCTGTATTCGTCAGCATTCATTATTGTGAGCATGCGGACTTCAAACTTCAACATATCACCTTTGTTCACTGATGGCGGTAATACCTGACGGAATGTTTTATCGAAAATAGAATCTGCAGGAACCAGGAAGATCGCCGAATCGCCCTCTCCCATCATCGCAAAGCCCTCTTCTATTCCTCCAACAAAGGTTGGTGCTGTGAGCTGTAGAATAAAATTTTCACCCATTACCTGTGAATCATACAGCACTTTGTCTTTTGTATCACGGTACTTTAAATGCATCCGCATCAGTTCACCAGAATGTGGATGGCGTCCGTTTTTCTGCTCAATAAAACGGTATTTCAAACCATTCGCAGTAACAAGATAATCGTCTTTCTTTTTACACGAAGCGAACAAACTTACCATCAACAGGAACATTCCTGCAACACGAACGAATCTTTTCATATTATAAGGCACTTACTTTTTCCAATTTTAACTGATATACAATACTGCTGCTGCCGGGAATGCAAATTGCATCACCGGTAATTCCATACGCCAGAAAAGATGGTACTATCATGATAGCCCTTTCTCCTTCTTTCATTTTCAATAAACCTTCCTGTAAACCGGAGGGCTGCGTAGATTGTCCGAGTGTAAATGTTAGCATACCGCTTGAATCACTCGAATAACAAAACTTTCCATCGAGCAATTCTGCCTGGTAGGAAATGGTCACATCGTTCATCAGGCGTGCCAGGCGACCATTCGTTTTTTCAATAATTTTTATCCGGAGTCCGGTGGATGTGGTATCCATATCGAGACCATTCCGCTCTGTATAAGCATCAATCAGCTCCATCTCTTCGCGGATCAGTTGCTTATTCTGATGTATGAGTGCTTCCCGCAATTCTTCCTTCGGAACAGGCTGATAAGCAGAAGGCACTTCTTTATTTCCGGTATTCTGCCGGCATGACGAGAGAACAATCATCGTCATCAACAGCAACCATAGATTAGTTTTCCTGTAATGCATCTTTATATTCCGGTAAGAGTGCCGTGAATTTGGCAACGGTATTATCCAATGACAACTTTGAGCGTCCACCTGCTGCATTGCGATGTCCACCACCTTCAAAATATTTTTCTGCGATCTCCTTCACAGAGAACAATCCTTTCGAACGGAAAGAAATTTTCACCAAACCATCTCTCTCCGAAAACAGCACCGACATTTTCATTCCTGAAATGCTCAGTCCGTAATTCACGATTCCTTCCAAATCACCCGGCTCATGATGAAAACGATCCATATCCGACTGCGAGGCTGTAAAAACAACGGTATTAAATTCCTCCAGCACCTGCATTTTTTCAAACAATGTATAACCCAGGAAACG
>JBIIRF010000207.1:0-4904 GCA_044341715.1 Bacteroidia bacterium
TCTCCGAAAGGAGGGCTTTGTTCATTTTAGGATATGATGGAAAATATTAGTTCGATGTGCGCTTAGCGGCTTAAACGCGGAAAGCGCGGCGAAGGCGCGGAGAGCGCCCTTCGGCTATGCGTCTATTTTTTATGGTGCTAAGGGACCACGGCGCCCGCCCCCAATCCCATCACATCCATCAATCTCATCCCTCACGGCTGCTTCGAAAAATCATCCCTATCAAGTATATCACCCACCGAGGTTTTGCAAATCCAAATGTCTTGCCGGCAAGTCATTTGGAGTTGCAAAACTCGGGGATCAATCACCATCCTGAATTGTATTATTTTCGTGCACTCAATCATCATGGCGAAAAAGAAAGAAAAACCCACCATCCTTGTTACGAACGACGATGGTATCACGGCTCCGGGTATCCGAAATTTGGTGGAAGCAATGCGACCTTTTGGGAATGTGATTGTGGTGGCTCCGGATAGTCCGCAGTCGGCTATGGGGCATGCTATTACGATTAATCGTCCGCTGAGGCTGGATAAGGTGCAGGTGTTTGAGGGGATTGATTCGTGGCAGTGTTCAGGGACGCCGGTTGATTGTGTGAAGCTGGCGGTGAATCAGATTCTGCATCGGAAACCGGACCTTTGTGTTTCGGGGGTGAATCATGGTTCCAATTCGTCGATCAATGTGATTTATTCGGGTACGATGTCGGCGGCGATGGAGGGTGCGATCGAGGGTATTCCAAGTATCGGGTTTAGCTTGTTGGATTATAGTCTGCAGGCTGATTTTGGTCCGGCCCGGAAGATCATTGAGAAAATAGTAAAGAACGTATTGAAAATCGGTTTGCCGGAGAACACCTTGCTGAATGTGAATATTCCCAAGCTGCCGATTTCGAAGATAAAGGGGATTAAAATCTGCCGGCAGGCGAATGCCAAGTGGAAGGAGGAATTTGATCACCGGAAGGATCCCAACGGTCGTGATTATTTCTGGCTGACCGGCAAGTTCATCAATAACGATACGGGCGATGATACCGATGAATGGGCATTGGCGAAAGGTTATGTCTCGGTGGTTCCGGTTCAGTTCGATTTTACGGCTCATCATGCCATTCCTCACCTGAATTCGGTAAAATGGAATGAGTAAATTTCATTTCAAGGATCGGTTTATGGTGGGATTTCTGATGGGGAGTGTGAGTATTACCATCCTCTATTTTATCCTTACCGGTATCGATTATTCGTTCGAGCATTATCTGGATCGTCCGCTCTTTACCAAACCCGATGCAAAGCAGTTGATTATTCTTACCACCCTGATCTTTCTGTTCCGTGAGCAGATAAAAGGGGAGGAGTTGGAGAAGGGGAGAGGACTGTTTCTTGCACTATTTATCAGCACAATGGCCTATCTCTTTTATAAGAAGACTAATTTTGCCCTATGGTAAACGGTTGGCGCTTCCGGTTTAAGGATCAATTCATGTCGGGGTTTGTTCCGGGATTATTGATGCCCTTACTCGGATTTTATATCTATTATCTGCTGTTTTTCGGGTACATGTCGTTCGATGGTTTCATCGATCATGTGGTGCGTTCGCAGCTGGCTGTTTCGGTGTTGAGTCTGGGTGTGATCCTGAACCTGGGATTGTTCTTCCTGTTCTATATGAAGGAGATCGACAAGGCTGCCCGGGGCGTTATTGGGGCGACATTCATCTACGCATTTATCGTCATGTACTTTAAAATTCTCGCATGAAGTATTACATCATTGCCGGTGAAGCTTCGGGCGATTTGCATGGAAGTAACCTGATCAAAGCGCTGAAAGAAGATGATCCTTCGGCCGAGTTTCGCTGTTGGGGTGGCGATTTAATGGAAGCAGCCGGTGCTACGATTGTCAAACATTACCGTGATCTCGCTTTTATGGGATTCCTTGAAGTGGTGGCGAATCTGCGGACCATTCTCCGGAATCTGGCTTATTGCAAGGAAGATATTCTGCAGTGGCAACCGGATGCGATTATTCTTATCGATTATCCCGGATTCAATTTGCGGATTGCAGAGTTTGCGAAAAAGTCGAATATCCGAACCATCTACTATATCTCTCCACAGATCTGGGCCTGGAAGGAATCGCGGATTCATAAAATTAAACGGGATGTGGATCTCATGCTGGTGATTCTGCCTTTCGAAAAATCTTTCTATGCGAAGTGGGGAATGCAGGTGGAGTTTGTGGGACATCCTTTGCTGGATGCTATTGGAAGTGATAGTCTGAAAACGGAACATTTCAGGGAGGAATTGGGCATTTCAGCGGAGAAGCAGGTGATTGCTTTGTTGCCCGGAAGCCGGAAGCAGGAGATTCAAACCATGTTGCCGGTGATGCTGGAGGCGATGGATGGTCTGCGGGAAAATTTTCATCCGGTGGTAGCCATGGCGCCTTCCCAGCCGGAGTCGTTTTATCGGGAGATTGTCGGAAACCGGAAAGACATCACTTTACTGCAGG
Source organism: Bacteroidia bacterium (assembly GCA_044341715.1). Taxonomy (GTDB): domain Bacteria; phylum Bacteroidota; class Bacteroidia; order AKYH767-A; family OLB10; genus JAJTFW01. The sequence continues at coordinate 2,458 of JBIIRF010000207.1, forward strand.
GACAAACATACGCGGTGCTTTCGAACGCAACGGCTGCATTGGTGACCAGCGGAACAGCAACCCTCGAAACTGCGTTGTTTGAAATTCCGGAGGTGGTGTGTTACAAAGGAAATACGGTTTCGTATTGGATCGCCCGGCAGTTGGTGAAGGTGAAATACATCTCCCTGGTGAACCTGGTGATGGACCGTGAAGTGGTAAAAGAGTTGATTCAGGATGAGCTGAATGTTAAAAATCTACGGGAGGAATTGCAAAAACTCTTGAACCCTGACTCAAGGCAACAACTGCTGAACGACTATAAAGAACTTAAGAAAACACTTGGCGGGACCGGCGCTTCTAAAAATGCCAGTAAATTGATAGTCAATTTTTTGAATAAAGTTAATTAAAGTCTGAATTAAACTAGTTATTTCTACATTTTCCATCTCTGATCCGGTTCTGATTCCTCTAAAAAAGCAAGAGGTTGCCACCTATCCAAGGTAACAACCTGCTTGCCATTCACGGGGTAAGGGTTATTGTTCCTGCTGCCCGCCGTTCCATTGATCGAGCAGGAGAATTTCGCTCACCTGAATCTCGGTCACGTACTTTTTCTGTCCGCCTTTGTCTTGGTAACTGCGGTTCACGAGTTTGCCTTCCACGGCAATTTTGCTGCCCACTTTCGTGTATTTCTGCAACAATTCGGCTGTTTTTCCCCAGGCTATGAGGTTATGCCATTGTGTATCGTCCACCCGGTCGCCTTTTTGATTACGATACGTTTCGTTTGTCGCCAGGGTCACTTTTGCGAGTTTTTTACCATCGTCAAAAGTTTTGATTTCGGGATTAAATCCCAGGTTACCAATCAGGTTCACCTTGTTTTTTAATGAATTCATGATTTTCGGTTTTTCGATTTTTTTGAGTTGAATTGAAGATGGATGCGTGCATCATTTTGTCGACGGTGCAAAGATGTGGCGACGGCGTCCCATTAGTCGTTTATCAAATATTTACATTCGGATACAAATGTTTACATCGGCTTTTATCGCTGTTTATCAGTATTTTACGCTCACATTTCAGCCCAAAAAATCCATCTTGTACATAGAAATCACCCGGAAAAACGCGTCCGGAAATTCCCATATCCAAATAGCCGTTTGCAAACGTTTGTATTCGTTTAGTTTTAAGGTGTTACGAATTGAAAAACAACAACTTAAAACAGCACTGTTGAAAACCGAAGAAAATCTGTTTGTTCAATGGTAAAAGAAGGACTTATTTTGGCGGCTCGTTCTTCTTTCAGTCGCATTTCATTTTAACCAGGTGCGACAGAAGCCAGCTTAGCTCAAAATTCACTTTAAAAAAGCCTACATGCGAAAAAAATGCCTTGAATGCGGCGAACCCTTCAACGGGCGGACCGACAAAAAATTCTGCGGCGATTTATGCCGAAATGCCCATCACAACAAGTTCAACGGATACCGGAATGCGTTGATTCGCCACGTCAACCACAAGCTCCGCAGAAACCGGGGAATTCTGGCCGAATTGGTCAGCCGGGAAATTCTGGAGATCAACTACGAGGAATTGGCCATCCTGGGCTTTGATTTTCGTTTTTATACCCAGGAAACCACTTTGTACGACAACCAATACAAATTCTGCTACGATATCGGCTACATGATTCATCCGGACATCGGAACCGTCAATATCATCGACAAACCCTATAAAAACAGGCGAGGGAAGGTCCAACGATCCATGGCCGCCGAACCCAATCCGGAATACCTCATCAGCCAGGTAACCGGACAAAAGCTATCCGATCAACTAAAACAATCCGATCAACCATAGTCGGAGCACTGTTCATTTCGTATTAAAAAGTAGTACGGACGAATGGTAAAACAGGAACCCCAAAACCGTAATTTTGAGGGATTCCTATTTAACATAACAATTGATATTAAGCCAAAACGGCCATCCTGGACGGATAGCCGTTTTTTATAATTAACATTATGTTAAATAGTATTTTATTAAAAATGAGGCCATTACGCCCCATTTTTAATTTTGACCTTATTTTGCTTCTAAAGCTTTCTTCATCTCCTCTGCTTTCTTGAAATCGCCGAGTCGCGTATAAAGTTGCTTTAAACTTTGAAGGGTTCCACTATCTTTTGGATTCAGCTGATATGCTTTTTCCAGGAACGGCAATGCTTCTTTGAACTTGGCTTCAAACTTCTTCTTCGCCGCATCGTATTCCGCTACTTTACTGGCCGGAATGCTGTTTGCCTTGTTTGCCATTTCAGCTCCTTCGTTGAAGAACATTGCGCCCAGGTTGTACGCTGCATCGAAATAATCCGGCTTGAGTTCGAGGCATTTCTTGTATGCAGCAATGGCTTCTTCCTTTTTACCGAGTTTATCGGCCAAATTACCCTTAATGTACTGTAAAACAGCATTATTCGGGACATTTTTTATGGCTTCTTCGTTCTGGGTATAGGCTTCTTTATCGC
>JBIIRF010000012.1:0-15171 GCA_044341715.1 Bacteroidia bacterium
ACGTACTCAGTATTGACGGACGTCGTATCATGAACGGACAGTTAAATGGTACTACTGCAACCTTGAACATTGAAAGTTTACAGCAAGGCATCTATTTGTTAGAAGTAATTACTTCAGATGGCCAACGCGATAGTCAATACTTTGTAAAACAATAATCCCTTGTTGAGCTGATTGCCCTCACCGGCATGGTATGAAGCCTACAATAGAACTCCTCGAGAAATGCCGGTATAATAACCGGAAGGCGCATCACGAACTTTACGTGATGTGCTTTCCGGTTTTATATGCTGTTTGTTCACGTTACCGACAGCATAAAGAAGATCGTATGTCTTCGTTGAATATGATTTTTCTGAAGTTAATCCAACACATGGATGATTACCTGAAACGAGGCGACGATGTCCCGTTTGAACAATGGTTGCGCAGAGTAAGCGTGAATCATATTATTGATGAGTTCAGAAAAGAGAAGCGGTACAAAGAGCTGATCAGCCTGAACGAAGAAACTCCCGATGATTTACATCCAGTTCATTTCGAAATGGAAACGAAGTACGATACTGAAGAAATTCAGCGTGCCATCGATAGTCTCCCTACTATGAGTAAGACAGTGTTTAATCTCTATGCAATAGACGGATATAAACACGAAGAAATAGCCGGAATGCTGGGTATCTCCAGCGGCACCTCTAAAGCACATCTCTTCAAAGCAAGAAAGAAGTTACAGGAGATGTTGGCAGGAATGAAAAAAAAAACAGACTGGAATAAAGCAGTAGTGTAATGATGGACGATATAAACAAAATCCCAAATCCGGAGGAGTTCTGGCCGGATGCAGAGAAGTTGCTGGACGGGCACTTCAAAGCGAAAAGAAGAAGGGCTGCCTGGATGGTGGCTGCTTTGTTGTTGCTGATTACTACTTCGGTGGTGGTTTTATGGCCACGTTCTGAAGAGCAACAGGCAACAGTAGAGTCTGCAGCAGTTAATACTGTTGCTGAACAATCGTCCAATGTTTCTGAAGAGGTACCATCTTCACCGGTTTCCCCTGCGTCGTCGGCAGTGAGTGAAACTACTGTTTCAGTGAATGAAAATGCGAATAGAAATACAACAACAAATAACACTTCCCCCGGACGGTCTGTTGCGGAGAAATCAGTCGGTGCAGAAAAGCCAAATGCTGTACTACCTGTATCCGCAACAACCCCCGGAATTCATGTGCAGCCTAAAGTAGCTGCAACAATTCAGTCAGAAGCACCTGCTACGAAGCAACCGGATGATGTGAATGTACCTATTGCAATCACGGAAGATGCTACCACTACTCCCGAAGTAGTTCTCCCCACAACCATTGAATTCCTCTCTTCACTGCCGGCGCTTTCCTTTACATCGGATTTCACTCATCCGGAGATAAGTGGAATGGTGGATGTAAAGAAGAAACCCAAATCAAAGAGTACACTCGGTATAATGGGATATGCAGGTGTAAACTATGTTGACAAAGTAGTGTATAGTCCGGGAAATACCGTTTACATGCAACGCCTCGAAGAAGAGGAAGCGGCTACGATATTGCCTTATGGAGGAATTCAACTTTCCAAGGGAGCCGGTAAATTTGATATTCGCATGGGAATTGATTTCTCAGTGGTTGGAGAGAAAGTAAATTACTCACCGTATAAAAATGGTACTTATTACAATTCCTACCTCGATTACGATACATACACCTATACTGTTACTGATACCGATAGTGCTTATATATTTGGTATGCTGTTCCTGAATACTACAACAGTGGTTTATAATGACAGTATCCTCGTAACAAAAACTGATACCCTCGACGGCCGCCATTACGATGCTACAATACTTGCTGCGAATGGAATCAATCGCTGGTATCTTGTAAGTCTTCCAATTGAAGTAGCTTATCAATTCAAGCCTGGCCGGTTTGGAATCGGAATAAATGCCGGAATAGCACCCGGAATGATTGTTCGCTCTGAAGGCAAATACCTTCTCAAAGATGAAAGCGGAATAAGTGAAATAAGCCGTGAAAGCAAAGGAGACTTTATGTTGCACTTAAGTGGAGGACTTGAATTCAGTTATCTCCTGGGTGATCGGTGCCGGTTAATGTTGCGCCCACAAGCAAGGTATTTCCTTACACCTGTGGAAGAGGATAACGGAGCATCGAAAAACTACAGAACCTTTGGTGTATCTGCGGGATTGATGTATATGATCCGGTAAAATTTCTAAAGGGAATTTTTTGTAACTATCTTTTCTATGCTCGATGGTTAAAAATCGAAGGGTTTCTCATTAACCATTTTGAAACCGATTCGGTAGTTACCAATTTTCTTATCTTTGGTAACTGAATCAACTAACGTATGAAATTAACTTCTATTCTCCGACTTTGTGGCTTCCTGTTATTGTCAGGAAGTGTTCACGCCCAATCAAACAATGCACTTGCCTTTGATGGAGTAAACGACGCAGTTACTGTTCCCGGTGCTTCCGCATTGATTGCGAATTCTGCCGGAATGTCGCTTACTTGCTGGGTATATCCGACAAACGCAGCACCTTCTTTCCCGAATTTTGACGGGTTCGCGGGAATTCGTAATAACACAGATGCCGATTTTTATCTGCTTCAGTTCAGTGCTACCAGTGTGGAGGCCCGTTTCAGAGGTACTTCTGGTATAGCCTACGATATTGTAGCTCCTGTACTTACGCTGAATGCCTGGAATCACCTTGCTTTCACGTATGATGGATCATATCTCCGCCTCTTTAAAAATGGGGTACTTGCTGATTCATTGGCTGCTTCAGATGTCATCCTGAATACAAACGAAAGTATGTTGATCGGTGATCAGCTTTTTAGTGGTACACACTATTATCTCACTGGAAAAATGGATGAAGTAAGTTTATGGAGTCGTGCACTGCAACCGGCGGAACTGGTTTGTATGCCGGTTAACGGTATTGATACTTCTTCAGCTACTGATCTCGAACTCTACTATCGTTTCAATCAGGGAACAGCTTCACAGAATAATTCTACCATTACCACACTTACCGACGAAACAGGAACAATCAATGGTACACTCAGCGGATTTCAGATGAATGGATCAACATCTAACTTCGTTGCAGGTGCAGTGCTGATTACTCCGGCTGTAGCGTTTAGTTGCCCGGATGTTCCTTATAACTGGAATGGTACGAACATTACAACCCCTGGAGTATATTTTGATACACTCACCAGTGTGGCAGGATGTGATTCAATCGTGCAATTGACGCTTTCATTGCTCTCTGTAAATACCTCTGTTACGCAAAGCGGTGCTACCCTTACTGCAGGACATGTCGGTCTTTTCTACCAATGGCTCGATTGCAATAACGGATTTGCACCGATCACCGGAGCTACATCTCAGTCGTTCACGCCATCTGTTAATGGTAGTTACGCGGTGATTGTGCAACAAAGCGGATGTTTTGATACTTCTGCCTGTATCACAGTCACCAATGTGAGTATCGCAGAACAACAATTGTCTGATAATATCTCCGTTTATCCGGCTGTAACAAAGGGGCAAATCTACCTTGAGATGCGACAGATGTTACCGGTTGTAACGCTTCAATTATTCGACATGAGTGGACGTAAAATCCGTCAGGAAGAACTCAGTAATGTATGGAACCATACCATGGACTTGTCAGTACTCGCTGCCGGTGTTTACCAGGTACGATTGACAACACCTGAAGGGTCAGTAACCCGAAAAGTAGTGAAGGAATAATCATAGAAAATCCAGAAATATGGGCCTGTCGGATCATCGATGGGCCCTTTTTTTATCGCTAAATGTAGGGATTCCCGGATAGCATACACCGGTTTTTTAATGTGTCAGCGCCATTTTCCGGAACTCATGAGGGTATCAAAAGGCTGACAATAGGAGTTGAATTTTGTTTTTATTACCTTTACCCGAATACATACTCCTATCAACAATAAGTCTATTATGAAGAAAAATTACATGGCCATCAGCCGCCTGCTTTTAACGGGTATCTTCCTGATCACATCCCTCGCTCTCAAAGCCGGCGATCATGGAGACACAACTGTAGTGAATACGTTTAATTTCAACAGCAACGCCCGTAGCGGAATGTTCCAGTTCCCTAACGATTCCACCAAAACGTATGAAAAGATTATCATGCTTTACAAAATGCGTTGTAAAGGTGGACAAATCTCTACGTCCACACAGCGTGATCTTGGTTGCGGCGAATGGGATTATAACTGCTACACCTATATCGTAGATTCTTCCCAGACGGATTCTGTAAAAGCTACAAGTCCGAATTTTGCGATCAGCAATTGGGCCGGTACCACTTATCCTTATGTAACGAATCCACTGTACAACTATGTACAGACCACCCAGCAGGATGTAGTCTACACCAGCACCATCTCTGAAACCACTGCATTGTCAGGAAACGGATCACTCACGCTGTCAAATCCACTCGGAGCTGCGTCGCCGTTAGGTCGTGTGCAGTATCTCTGGACAGCCGCCGAATTGACTACAGCCGGACTCACTGCCGGAGATATCACCGGTCTCGGACTCGATCTCACCACTTTCGGAAATGATCTGAACAACCTGCGCATTCGCATTAAAACAACTACACAGTCTGTCTTAAGTTATCAGAGTGCGGAGTTGAGTGGATTCACAGAAGTCTATTATTTGAATTCTGCCTTCGGAGCTGCGGGCAACCGACGCTTCAATTTCCATACACCTTTCAACTGGGATGGCACATCGAACCTGCTCGTTGAATTTTCCTACACCAACCCATCAGCAACTTCCAACAATGAAGTAGCCGGAACAAACAGCGGATACACCAGTGGACTCTATACAACCGGTGCAGATACCTATATTGAAGCCAACGGAGGAGCAGGAACCATTGATGTACCCGGATCAGTAGGAAGTATGATCTCCAATAAAATTACCATCGCCTTCTGGTGTTATGGTGATCCTGCACGACTGCCTGCTAATACCAGTATTTTTGAAGCACTCGATGCAAACGGTGTACGTCAGTTAAATCTGCACCTTCCATGGAGTGATGGAAGTGTATACTGGGATTGCGGAAACGATGGTGCAGGGTATGACCGCATCAACAAAGCAGCCACCACCGCACAAACTGAAGGGCAGTGGAATTTCTGGGCTGTAACCAAGGATGCCACAACCGGCTCCATGAAAATTTATCTCAACGGAGTATTGTGGCATAGCGGAACAGCGAAAACGAAACCAATCAGCATTGCTTCCATGAAAATCAGTCGTGCTATTTCCGGAAGCTACCTGTACTACGGAAATATCGACGAATTCAGCATCTGGAACACTGAGTTATCGTTGGGCGCTGTACAGGAAATCATGTACCGCAATGTAACTCCATCGTTCCCTGATTATGCCAATCTGGTTGCTTATTATCAGTTTAACGATGGGGCAGGAGCAACTATCAGCGACGCATCTCCTAACGGTTACGCCGCTACGCAATTCAATCTTACCTGGAGAAACCGTCGTGGAACAGAGCTGTTCCGTAATTTTGTAGAAACAGCCGAGCGTCCAAATACCACATTTGTAAAAGGAACGTATACCACACAGGTAACACCAATTGCCATTCTTGACTCAACAGCCATTGCGGCCAATTCAGTAATTGAATATACTGTTGTAGATAACAATCTCACAGCAGTAGATACAAATCTTTACTGGGCGGCTAACAGTTATGTATATACCTACAATGAAAATGGTGTAAAGCTGGACTCAACACTTGTCAATGCCAACGACACCTTGCAGGTTGTTACGCTGAATTATTACAATAAATTTCCTGCACGTATCGAACTCATCAACTTCATCACACCATATGGAATCGGTCTCGATATGAATGGACTCATCGGTAAAACATGGATGTTTGATGTGACCGATTATGCAAAGATTCTCCGTGGAAACAAATACATGGTGATGGACGGCGGAAAGAATCAGGAAGATAACGATATCACTTTCGTGTACTACGAAGGAACACCTCCCCGTGATGTACATTCTTTACAGCAGATCTGGCCGAACGGATCACGCGCGGAAATCTCCTACGGGCAAATTCTTGCGAACGATTTCTTCGAAGCACGCGACATACAATTATCTTCCAATTCTTCGATGTGGAAAATCCGTTCACAAATCAGCGGACACGGACAGGAAGGAGAATTCATCTCACGCATTCATACATTGCGACTCAATAACCAAACCAACTACTCACGTGCAGTAATGACAGAGTGTGCTGCCAATCCGATTTATCCGCAGGGTGGTACCTGGGTGTACGACCGCGCAGGATGGTGTCCGGGTGCTTCAGTAGATCTCAAAGAATACGATATCACAGGACAGGTAACTCCGGGACAATTAATCAACCTTGATTATTCATTACCTAACGCCAGCAATATCGGCGACTCCCGTTACCGTATCAACAATCAGCTTGTAAGTTACGGCGCACCTAATTTCACGCTGGATGCAAGTCTGAGTTACATTAAATATCCTACCAACCGCGTAGAATACGAACGACTCAATCCGATCTGCAATCAGCCTGTAGTAGCAATCAAAAATACCGGCTCCACACCACTTACCTCTGTAGATATTACCTACGGAAGAATGGGCGGAACAATGTCAACTTATACCTGGACCGGAAGTCTCAATTTCCTGCAGGAAGCAGAAGTAGTATTACCACAACCAGCCTGGTTAAGTTCTAATACCAATGAGTTCATTGCCATCGTGAGCAATCCAAACAATGCAACTGATCAGTATGGCTTGAATGATACACTCATCAACACTTTCAACTATCCTACTGTACTTCCGCAGAATTTCTATTTCGAATTACGCACCAACAACAACGGAACGCATACATCCTACACGTTGAAGGACAGTCAGGGAAATATCGTTGTAAACCGCACCGGATTATCTGCGAACACCACTTACCGCGATACAGTGAATCTCACACAGGATTGCTACACTTTATTGCTCACGGATTTTGGTGACGATGGATTAAGCTGGTGGGCAAACACATCACAGGGAACAGGATACTTCCGCATACGTTCTGCAACGAGTCCGGTAATCCTCAAAGTGTTTAATCCTGACTTCGGAGATAACATTTATCAGCAATTCACGGTGAATTATACAGTGCCTGTAAACGAAATCAACGGCTTCACCTCACCTTTAGAAGTATATCCGAATCCGGCGAAAGATCTGATTCAGGTAGCCTTCTCTGCTCCTCAACTTGCACAGGTACGTGTTGAACTGAGAAATGTGTTGGGACAAACATTACTTACTCAGGAAGTCACTGCCTCTGAAACCAAGCAGACAATACAGTTAGATGTAAATCAGTTTGAAGCCGGAGTATATTATGTAGTTGTACAATCCGGAACAGAGCAAAGTATGCAGAAAGTGATTATTCAACGATAGAATTTAAGCAACGACTGTAAAAGGCGCGCATCTTGTGAAAAGATGTGCGCCTTTTACTTTTTTACTATTTTGGAATAGAGAATTTTTGGTGTTTTTCATTGAAAATCACGGTTTTTCGAACCAAAACACGCCATTTTCGGCCAATTTTCAGGGAAATGAAATTAATCATCTTTCAAACAGCGTTTATACAGTATCTTTGCATTAAATATTACTACATTGAGCACTGTAAAAGGAAACATCAAATTCACGGGCGAAGATCAGAAAGAATTTTTTCAGGTTTTACGTCATCGTGTTGATCAATATTTCATCGACAACAACATTTCGAAATACGCCAATGGATTAATGGTATTTAAAACCATTGTACTCACATTGATGTACTTCGTTCCGTTCTATTTTATTCTCTTCACCGAAATCTCCCTCGGACTACAGATGATCTGCTGGACCATCATGGGAATCGGACTCGCCGGAATCGGAATGAGTATTATGCACGATGCAAACCATGGTGCCTATACTTCTAATAAAACATTAAACACACTGCTCAGCCATTCTTTAAATTTATTGGGTGGAAGTGTATTCAACTGGAAACTGCAACACAACATCCTTCACCATACCTATACCAACGTAGTAGAATATGACGAAGACATTGCCGACAAACTGATTCTTCGAATGTCACCGCACACCGAAGTAAAAGGCGTACATCGTTTTCAATTCATTTATGCTTTTTTGTTTTACGGCATCATCACGATTTACTGGGCACTTGCAAAAGACTTCATTCAGTTTCACCGTTACACTAAAAACGGCGTGAATCCGCAAAACAAACAACAGAACAGGATTACATTAGCTAAAATTATTGTCACAAAAATTTTCTATTTCAGTTATACACTCGGCCTTCCTATTCTGGTACTGGGATTACCATGGTTACCGGTGATCTCCGGCTTCCTGCTCATGCACTTCTTTGCCGGAATGATTCTCACGGTTATCTTTCAGTTAGCACATACGGTAGAAGGTACACAGCATCCATTGCCATCTGATCTTGGAACGATCGAAAACAGTTGGGCCGTGCATCAGCTTTGCACTACTGTAGATTTCGCACGCAACAATAAACTACTCTCGTTTTATATTGGTGGATTAAACTTCCAGGTAGAGCATCACCTTTTTCCACGCATATGCCATGTGCATTATCCGCAACTTGCGCCCATCGTAAAAGAAACAGCACATGAGTTCGGCATCCCTTATATGGAGAACGAAACCTTTATGGAAGCACTTCGCTCACATATCCGCACCCTGCAGCGATTCGGGCATGTGGAGATTGAGTTGGCGTAAGTCAGCCGTAGATTTAAATTAAAAGGAATAATCTGAACCATCAGAAAAAAATCCTCCCGCCAACGATGCTTGACGGGAGGATTTTTATTTTACTCTTTTTCAAAGCATTTTACTCTTTTACAAACCGAAGTGTCTCGGAGTTTTCGTTACAGCGGTATCGTGCAAGGTAAAGTCCGGATGGAAATGTGCTGATATCAATGGAGCTGATTTCTTCCTGCAACAATTGACTAAACACGATTTTTCCACTCATATCGAAAATCTGTAAGCTGCCTTCGTTCTGATCAAATCGTTTTAGTTGAATGAACTGTTGTGCCGGGTTAGGGTACAATACTGGTGCAATGAAATGATCTTGCTGTAGGTCGTTACGTATTGCTATCGGAGCAATGATGGATGCAGGTCCTAGTTTCAAAATTACCGAGTTACTAATGAGACTGACTGTTGCCCATTTATAGCCTGCAGCATATACTGCATTTTCTGAGGTAGAATATGCCAGACTATTGATATTAAGTCCCTGAAACATTGCGCCGCTGGTAAATTCCATATGTGCCCATTGTTGAACACCGGATGTATTATATGCTAATACGAGATGATATGGTGCAACGTAGGTAGGGGTTTGGAAAAAGATGTACCCGCCAATGTAAATGGTTCCAGAAGGACTTACAAGCATTGTGGTAGCAACATCATTGGAAGGTCCATCAGGCCCATTCTGAAAATTATACGTTTTATTCCAGATTGTTGCACCATTCGAAGGATCAAGTTTTCGCAGTTGTATATTGTTGCTTTCAATTCCGGATACAGCAGTTCTGATGTTTCCGCTTGTATACAGTTCTCCTGCTGAAGTATAAATAACACCAATTCCTGCATCATTATTATTACTCGTACCGATGTATTTCTTGTTCCATAATTTGGTTCCATCGCTCCCTGCAAATCGCACAACTACCCAATCGTAATTCCCCAATGAATTTTGTCCACGACCGCAGACAAACACATCGCCGCTTACAGGGTCAAAACTTACCGATACCCCTTCATCTGGACGAATGGCTCCTGTGGTAACATCATGGTACTTGGCCCAAAGTTGTGCTCCGTTACTCCATACTTTCAATGCAAGCAGGCGAGACCCTAATGTGCCACTGTTATAGTATCCGGTAATATTGCAAACACCATTGGGCTCTACGGCTAACGCTGTTGCTCCATCAGAATAATTTCCGCCTGTAGAAGTGTAGAATTTGGTAAAAAGGACAGTCCCGGAGCTATTATATTTTTGGAGAAGGATGTCGCCTCCGGTAGTAGTACGGGTAGTGTTACCAAGTACGTAGAGGTTTCCGTATATATCAAGGCCGGCATCTACCGCTACATCGTCGGGATTTCCTGTATTATTAATGTTTCGTGTCCAGATAGTGTTCAACGAAGTGTCTGCTTTAATCACTACAATGTCCTTGTCGAAAGGAGATGAAGTAAAGGTAGAAGTGCCTATCACGTACACGTAAGGTTCAGCAATAAGCACTTTAACCGCCACATCAGCCCTCTCGCCAGCATAGAAATCAAAGAAGCTTTCATTTATTATGGCGCCGGTACTTTTGTCAATTTTCCTGATGTACAAATCCGATTCTGCTACAGGAGATCCACCGGTTGTATAACCAACTGTAATCGCATTTCCGGAACTGAGTGCTTTTATATTGTTGCAAGCTTCAAGGGGAGGTGTGCCTATTGTAATGGTTGTCGGTCGTTGGTGCTGTACTGACCATAATAGTGGGCCGGATGTCTGGCCGATTGCTGTTAGCTGAGTGAAGATGATCAGACAGAGTAGCGTGTTAATTTTTTGTATCATGAGATTTTTTGTGAGCGTATTATGCATTCAATTAAGTCCAAACGACCGGATACAGCAGGTACTATTTAGTATTGGGCCTATGTATTTGAGTATTCGGTAACATTCAGCGGAAACGGGGATGGAAAAGGAGCTGTGTTTACTATCGTTTTTAATTGCTTCGCTTCATGAAAAGGATAGCCTACCGTAAGACCGCTTGTTCCGGTTCAGGACAGATTTTAAGGGATATATAAATATTTAAATCGCTACATATCAAATAAATAGCGAAAAACAACTTCTCAACCCTTGCAAAACTTAACACCGTTAAGTATATTTGCACCCGTTAATTAAACTATGGGAATCACCGAACGTAAGGAAAAGCAGAAACTGGAAATCCGGAACGCCATTCTGGAAGCTTCCAGAAAGCTGATTGTGGAGGAAGGTTTCGAGAAGGTGACGATGCGTAAAATCGCCGATCTGATCGAGTATAGTCCGACGACGGTGTATCTCTATTTTAAGGATAAAAACGAAATCCTTTTTCATCTCCATCAGGAGGGCTTCCGTCGGATGATGGAGTACAATAAAAACCTGGTTCAAATTGCTAATCCACTTCTCCGCTTGCATAAAATGGGCGAGAATTATCTGCGGTTTGGTCTGGAGAATCCGGAGTATTACGATGTGATGTTCCTGCAGAAAGCACCGATGGAAGCATTGATGTGCGCTGCGGGTGATTGTGAGTGGAAGGAGGGGGATCTTGCCCTGGATGCCTTGCGCGCAATTATTCAGGAATGTATCGATAAAAAACTTACCGCAGCTTATGATGTGAATGCAATGGCGATGGCGATCTGGGGTATGGTGCATGGACTCGTATCCCTATCTATCCGCGATCGCTTCGATAAACTCGTTCCGCAAGGTCAGGTTTATATGATGATGGAGCAGTCGCTGAATTGGTTGCTGAATACCATGGATCAATCAAATAAATAAGTCTATATTTTTTTAATCATAACTTAACACTGTTAATAATGAGTACAACATTAACTAAGGTGGTCGGAATTACGGGACTGCTATGTCTGGGGATCGCCTTAAGCGGTTTTGCGCAGTCGGATGTGTTGGAGAACTATGTGAAATCGGGCCTGGACAAGAACCTGGTTTTGCAGCAGAAGAATATTTCACTGGAGCAGGCACTGTTGTCGTTGAAGTCGGCGCGTGGAATGTTTCTGCCGTCGGTGGAATTCTCCGGTGCGTATCAGTCGGGTGAGGGCGGTCGTTATATCGATTTGCCGATTGGAGATTTATTGAATCCGGTGTATTCCACATTGAATCAGTTGACAGCTTCGGATGCATTTCCGCAGGTGTCGAATGTGAATCAAAGTTTTTTCCCGAATAATTTCTACGATGTAAAACTGCATGCGGTGATGCCGCTGGTGAATACCGATCTGATTTATAACCGTCAATTGCAGTCGCAGAAGATAACATTGAATGAATATGGTGTGGATGCTTATAAACGCGAGTTGGTGAAAGAAATCAAAGTGGCGTATTTTAATTATCTCTCTTCACTGGATGCGGTGAATATTTATTCGCGTGCACTGGAGCTTGCATTCGAGGGAAAACGGGTGAATGAGTCATTGCTATCGAATGGAAAGGGATTGCCGGCTTCGGTGTTGCGGGCAGATGCAGAGGTGGAATCATTGCGTGCGCAGTTGAATGATGCCGAAAAGAATTCGCAGAATGCGCGTTTGTATTTTAATTTTCTGTTGAATGCAGATCCCGAAGCTCCGGTGGATACCAATTACAATGCTGCACAACTGATGGCGGCGATTCCGATGTTGATCCAGCAGAAACCGGCCTCCTCTTCGCGGGAGGAACTGAAGTCGCTGGAGCAGGTAGTATCGCTGAATGAAACAGTGTTGAAGATGAACCGCAGTTATAGTGTTCCTCAGTTGGCGGCGTTCGGCGATGTCGGTTTTCAGGGAGATAATCTGCAGTGGAATGATAAGTCGGATTATTATTTTGTTGGATTGCAATTGTCGGTGCCCTTGTTTAAGGGATTTACAAATCGCTATAAAATCGCTTCTTCTAAACTGGATAAAAAAGCAGCAGAATTGCAATTGGAAGATGCAAAGAATGGTTTCCGTATGAGTCTAACGTTGGCGCATAACCGTTTATCTTCCGCTTTTGCTTCTTATCAGGCTTCGCGGCGTCAGTTGTCGGCAGCGGAGAGTTATCATCGGTTGGTGGAGAAGGGTTACCGGGAAGGTGTTTTCAGTTTTATTGAAATGCTGGATGCGCGTAATCAACTGACGACTGCGGCTGTTCAGGTAAATCTTCAACAACAAAAAGTGTTTTCGGCAATGGCGATGCTGGAGCGGGAAGCGGCCTCTTATTCACTTGTTAAATAATCAGAAAAATATAATTGTCTTATGAATAAAATTTTATCTCTGGCGCTGCTCTCCGCATTGGGTGTTTTGCAGGCCTGTTCATCTGCAGAGGAAATCAAGGCGCCGGCCGGTGAAGTAATTCCGGTGAAGGTGCAGGTGCTGGAACGGCAATCATTGTCGGCGGAGGTGCCGGTGTCGGGTCGTTTTACAACGGATGATGAAGTGTTGCTTTCGTTTAAAACCGGTGGTGTGATTAAAAACATTGCGGTGAACGAGGGAGATTATGTGCGTGCCGGTGAGGTGCTGGCTACACTGGAGATGACAGAAATAGATGCATTGGTGGAGCAGGCTTCACTGGGGCAGGAGAAGGCGCAGCGTGATTTCGATCGGGTGAGCCGTTTGTATAAGGATAGTGTGGCGACGCGTGAGCAGTGGGAGAATACGCAGACCGGTTTGAACGTGGCGAATGAGCAGTTGCGTGCTGCGAAGTTCAATGATCGTTATTCAGTGATCCGTGCGAAGGAGAATGGGTATGTGTTGATGAAACTTGCTTCGGAGGGTCAGTTGGTGGGTCCGGGTGTGCCCGTTCTGCAGCTGAATGGTGCCGGCAAAGGGAAGTGGATGCTGAAGGCCGGGGTGAGCGACCGCGACTGGAGGCTGATACAAGTAGGCGATAAGGCGACGGTTGCTACTGATGCAGATCCGGATCGTTCACTAACGGCGACGGTTAGCCGTAAATCGGAAAGTGTGGATCCGTATTCAGGTACTTTTACTGTTTTCCTGACGGTGGATGCCGGTGCAGATGGACTTGCTTCCGGTTTGTTCGGGAAGGGCATGGTGAAGGCTTCGGGTCGTATGGATGTTTTTGCGGTGCCGTATGAGTCGTTGATGGATGGCGACCGGCAGCAGGGATATGTGTTCGTGACGGAGGATGATAAAACAGTGCGTAAAGTTCCGGTGAAGATTGCCGGCTTCCGTGAGGGTGTGGTGTTGATTCATTCCGGATTGCGTGAGGGCATGAAACTGATTGTTTCGGGTAGCGCTTACCTCGATGATAGTGTTCGTATTCAAATCAACCGCTAAAAAATACGACGATGAAAATATCAGATTATGCGGTGAAGAATTATCAGTTTACGCTGATTATTTTTCTGATGGTGGCGGTGCTGGGCATCTCTACAATTATGACAATGCCTCGCTCGGAGGATCCTGATATCCACGCGCCGCAGTTTCCGGTGGTGGTGGTGTATCCGGGTACGAGTCCGAAGGATATGGAGGAGATGGTGGTGGATAAACTGGAGCAGCGGATTTTTGGTCTGGAAGATATCAAGCGGATTAAAACAACGATTAGCGATGGTCTGGCTGTTTTGTTTGTGGAGTATAAGTACAGCAGCGATGTGGATGAGAAATACCAGGAGCTGGTGCGGGAGGTGAATGCGGCGCGTGATGAATTGCCGAAGGAGATTGCGGCCATCGAGGTGCGGAAGGTGCAGCCTTCTGATGTGAATGTAATTCAGTTGGCGCTCGTTTCGGAGAATGCGTCGATGGTTCGGCTGAAGGAAGAGGCGGAACGTTTACAGGAGCAGCTCGAAAAACTTCCTACGTTGAAGTCGGTGAAGATTTTTGGTGTGCCTGATCAGGTGGTGCGGGTGGATCTGCAATTGGAGAAAATGGCGCAGTTGAAAATTCCGGCGGATCAGGTGCTGGGTGCGGTGCAGAGTGAGGTGGCGAATATTCCGGGTGGGAGTCTGAGTGAGGGTGCACGTTCGTTTAATATCAAGACAAGCGGAAACTATCGTGATATCTCAGAGGTGGAGAATACGATTGTTGCTTCTGCGAATGGTCGCAATGTGTTGCTGAAGGATGTGGCGAAGGTGTACAAGGATTTTGATACGAATAAACATATCACGCGGTTGAATGGTCATCGTTGTGTGACGGTGACAGCAGCGCAGAAGGCGGGGGAGAATATTGCGAAGACACAGGAGACGTATCTGCCGGTGCTGGATGCGTTTAAAAAATCATTGCCTGCTTCTATCGACATGCAGTTTCATTTCGATCAGGCAGAGAATGTAAATAAGCGGTTGAGTGGATTGACGTTCGATTTTGTGATTGCAATTTTATTGGTGGCCATTACGCTGTTACCATTGGGTATGCGGGCTGCTACGGTGGTGATGATTTCTATTCCGTTGTCGTTGGCGATTGGTGTGGTGTTGCTGAATCTCTTGGGTTATAACCTGAATCAGTTGAGCATTGTGGGTCTGGTGGTGGCCTTGGGTTT
>JBIIRF010000362.1:0-2913 GCA_044341715.1 Bacteroidia bacterium
TGGAGTTTGCTATCGTTTCCGTTTCTGGCGGATGCAGGTGGCTTCCAGATCAATACACAGGGGCAGAAGGCATCCGGCATGGGTGGATCCGTGACGGGAAGGGCGATGGATGCTTCCGTAAGTTTCTTTAATCCCGGCGGTTTAGCTGCCCTGGATTCGAATGGTTTCAATGCGGGCTTGTCCTTCCTGATGCCGAAAACCAGTTTTTTGGGCGTTTCGGGTGGTGAGGAAAATATGGCTTCGCAACTCTATACACCGTTTTATGTGTACGGTGCATATAAGCTGAAGGAGAAGTGGAGTGTCGGCTTAAGTGTGAATACACCATTTGGTTTAGGTACGAAATGGGAGGACAACTGGACAGGCCGTTATGTTTCTCAGGAAGCAAAGTTGCGGGCCTTGTATATTCAGCCGACTTTGGCGTATAAGATCAATGATAAATTATCGATTGGTGCCGGACCCGTATTCGGTATGGGTAATGCGAGTCTGCGTCGCGGACTTCCTGTGACCAATTCAGATGGAACAGAGGGAGAAGTGACGCTGGAAGGAAAAGGCAATGGTATTGGATTCAATGCGGGTATTTTCTTTCAGTCAGGAAATTCTTCTGCCGGTATCAGTTATCGCTCTGCGGTGGAGATGTCGATCGATGGCGGAGATGCTACGTTTGAAAATATTCCTTCTTCGCTGATCAGCAATGGTACGTTTCCGCAGAGTGCGTCGTTCAATACATCGCTCACCTTGCCTTCGGTTATTTCTGTAGGACTCGGACATAAATTCACCGATAAACTCGAAGCCAACCTCGATGTAAATTATACCGGATGGGAGGTATATGATTCGCTGGTGTTTGAGTTTTCTGATGAGTCGTCGTTGAATTCAACTCAGGTTCATAATTATAAAAATTGTATTGCTGTTCGTGTGGGTGCGCAGTATCAGTATAACACACGTCTTCAACTGCGTGGCGGACTTGCTTTCGATCAGAGTCCGGTAGAAGATGGCTATGTCAATCCTGATTTGCCTGATGGAGATAAGATTGTTGTAACGGGCGGTATGTCCTGGATGTTGAAGAACGGCTGGACCATCGAAGCGACCTTGTTACTGGAAGAAGTGAAGGAAAGAAATGAAGAAAATAATGTCGAGAATCAGTTTAACGGAACCTATAAATCGTTTATCTATGCAGCAGGCATCGGACTTCAATACCGGTTTTAAGCACCTTTTTCGGTACTTCCTCGCCGTTAGTTTTTTTGTGGCGGCCTGTAATCCGAAACTCGACGAACCGCGATATACTGCAGGGAATGCAGATTTTTCATCTTATGTGGCAATCGGCAGTGGATTTATGGCCGGCTACATGGATGGAGCATTGACCCGCAATGGTCAGTTACAGAGTTTGCCTTCCTTGTTGTCTTCCAGATTTGCGCTGGCCGGTGGTGGTAGCTTTAAGCAGCCGCTGGTGAATCCGGGAGATGGATTTGGTTTTGATTTTATCACCCAGGCTCCTGTAGGAAGAATCAAACTGGTGAATGAAATTAATTGTTTGGGTAAAGCAGATCTTGGATTGAAAGTATTGGCGATTAACCCGGATGATTATACCTGGATTGGTAACCTTGGTCCGTATAATAATCTGGCCGTTCCTGGAGCAAAATCGTTTAATCTCTATAGCCAGACATTCGGAAAAAATTCAGTGAACGGAAGTCCGTATTTCCACCGTTTTGCCTCTGACACAGGAACAGTCGGCGGATTGTCCAGCACTGTTCTCGGAGATGCGTCGCAGTTAGATGCTACCTTCTTCACACTCTGGATTGGTACGAGTGATTTACTGGCTTACTCGATGGCCGGCGGAAAAACAAACGGCAATCCTTTCTTCGATCTCACTCCAACTTCGGTATTCGATGCTGCGATTGATACGATTGTAGAGAGTCTGACTACCAATGGAGCAGAAGGACTCATTGCCAATATTCCTGATATCACTGAACTTCCATTCTTCAGCACGATTCCTTACAACGGACTCGTACTCACACAGGCGCAGGCTGATTCACTTAATCTCGTCTCTCCCGGCATTGTTTTCGAAGCAGGCGCAAATGGTTTCGTGGCCTACACAGGAGCAACAGGTGGACCCATCAAACAACTTGGCGAAGGAGAGCTGATTCTTTCCTCTGTTTCCCTCGATGATATTCGTTGCAATAAACTGGGTACAACACTCAATCCCTTTCCATCGGAATATGTGCTCGACTCAACAGAAGTACAGAATATCCGCCAATCGCTATTGTCATACAATGCCAAACTCCGCAACGTAGCCAATGCTTACAACCTGGCTTATTGCGATATGAACGGCTTCTTTAAAATGCTAACCAAGGGTATTGTTTATAATGGTGCCTCTTACTCAAATGCATACATTACCGGAGGTGCTTTTTCCCTCGATGTAATTCATCCTAACGGTCGCGGCTATGCCCTGATTGCAAATGAGTTTGTACGGGTGATCAATGCAAGGTTTAATAGTAATTTGCCGTTTGTCGACGTCAACGCATCCACCGGAATAATATTCCCGTAAAAAATTCAACTCCGCAGGAGGTGATTGATCCCCTCTCCAGCATTCGCCCTGCGAACGCTGGAGAGGGGGTGATTTTCGTGATAGGGATGATGTTTCGAGGCGGAGGAGAGGGATGTGATTGATGGGAGTGATATTCATGATAGGGATGATTTTTCGAGGCGGAGGAGAGGGCTGTGATTGATGGGGGTGATATTCATGATAGGGATGATTTTTCGAGGCGGAGGAGAGGGATGTGATTGATGGGGGTGATATTCATGATAGGGATGATTTTTCGAGGCGGAGGAGAGGGATGTGATTGATGGGAGTGATATTCGTGATAGGGATGATTTTTCGAGGTAGGCGAAAGGGATGTGATTGATGGGGGTGATAGG
>JBIIRF010000208.1:0-4895 GCA_044341715.1 Bacteroidia bacterium
GCACCGAACGTATGAGTACGTGGACGCAAATGCGCGATCTCCCGAAGGAACTCGAGCGTATGACCTTTCTTCTGTAATGGGTAAGTTTCGGGATCAGCTTCTCCGTAAACAAGCAGTTCGTTTACCTGCATCTCAGTCGCCTGTCCCGATCCTGCCGAAGCAACAATCGACCCTTTTGCACGGATACATGCACCGGTGCTGATACGCTTCAAAAGATCCTCGTCGAAATTATTGGGATCGACAACCAACTGCAGATTATGGATAGTACTGCCATCGTTCAGGGCGATGAAAGCCACGTTTTTATTGCCGCGCTTGGTGCGAACCCATCCTTTTGCGATGGCCGTGTTGCCGATTGATGCAGCGTTGAGAAGCTCTTTAACTGATGTATGTTCCATATTGCAATTAACTGATATATAAATAATTGACGCCCTTTACGGCAGATTTTCAGATCTGCAAAGGTAATGAAGTTTCGTTGTTTACGTGGTGGTCTTTGTGGTATAGACATGGACATCAATGCCACCGGGAAAACATTTTCGCTAAATTCTTGTTAATTCCATATCAGCACAAGATAATTCAATCAAATTCCCGTTCCCTTACAATTCGTTAACTTTGCCCCTTCAGCCGATGCCCATGCAACAGGTACAAGCAGGTCCACTGCTCGATAAAATCCGGATCCCAGCCGA
Organism: Bacteroidia bacterium; assembly: GCA_044341715.1. Taxonomy (GTDB): domain Bacteria; phylum Bacteroidota; class Bacteroidia; order AKYH767-A; family OLB10; genus JAJTFW01. The sequence continues at coordinate 684 of JBIIRF010000208.1, forward strand.
TCTGCGTAAACTCAACGAAGACCAATTAAAACAGGTCACGGATGAGTTGCGCCAATATATCATTGATATCGTGTCGGTTAATGGCGGACATTTTGGTGCCAGTCTGGGTGTAGTAGAAATGACCGTGGCTCTGCACTATGTCTTCAATACTCCGGCTGATCAGCTGGTTTGGGATGTGGGTCACCAGGCTTATGGGCATAAAATCCTTACTGGTCGCCGTGATGTTTTTCATACGAATCGCATTTATCAGGGCATTTCCGGTTTCCCAAAGCGTTCAGAGAGTGAATACGATAGTTTCGGTGTAGGACATAGTTCCACTTCAATTTCGGCTGCATTGGGGATGGCGGTTGCTTCCAGATTGAAGGGGGATAAAAAACGTCAGCATATTGCGGTGATTGGGGATGGTGCCATGACAGCAGGTCTGGCTTTCGAAGGGCTTAATCATGGTGGAGTAGAAGATTCGAATCTCCTTGTTATTCTCAACGATAACTGCATGAGTATCGACCCCAATGTGGGCGCACTCAAAGAATATCTCACCGATATCACCACGTCCGGAACATACAACCGTATGAAGGACGAAGTGTGGAAGATGCTCGGTGTGATTTCAAAATTTGGTCCGAATGCACAGGCGATTGCACAGAAGGTAGAAGGTGCCGTGAAGAGTGCCCTACTCAAGCAGAGTAATATGTTTGAGTCGCTCAAGTTTCGTTATTTCGGACCTATCGACGGGCATGATGTCAACCACATGGTGAAGGTGCTCAATGATCTGAAAAAAATTCCCGGACCAAAAATCCTGCATTGCCTCACTGTGAAAGGTAAAGGCTATGATCTCGCTGAAAAAGATCAGACCAAATGGCATGCACCCGGTTTGTTTGATAAAGTTACCGGTGAAATTGTGAAGCCGGTTATAGAGAAACCTCAACCTCCAAAATACCAGGATGTTTTCGGACATACCATCGTGGAACTTGCGGAGATGAATAATAAAATTGTCGGTATCACTCCGGCTATGCCTTCCGGATGTTCATTGAATATCATGATGAAGGCCATGCCTGATCGTGCATTTGACGTCGGTATTGCCGAGCAGCATGCTGTAACGTTCTCCGCAGGTCTCGCTACGCAGGGAATGATTCCATTCTGCAACATCTACAGTAGCTTCATGCAGCGCGCCTATGATCAGGTAGTGCATGATGTCGCATTGCAGAACCTCCACGTAATTTTCTGCCTCGACAGAGGTGGTTTAGCAGGAGCTGATGGTCCAACCCATCACGGAGCATTTGATCTGGCTTACTTCCGTTGTATTCCCAACATGGTTGTCTCCGCGCCGATGAACGAACAGGAATTGCGCAACCTCATGTACACTGCTACACATCCCGGTATGGGACCATTCTCTATTCGTTATCCGAGAGGAAATGGGGTCATGGTAGATTGGAGAAAACCATTTGAAGCGATTCCGGTTGGCAAAGGAAGAAAGATTCGCGGAGGAGAGAAAGTAGCCATTCTTACTATCGGACATCCCGGAAATTTTGCAGTAGAAGCTTGTGATAAACTAGCGGAAGAAGGACTCTATCCGGCGCACTACGATATGCGTTTTGTAAAACCACTCGACGCTGCATTGTTACATGAAATCTTCTCTGAATTCAAGAACATCATCACCGTAGAAGATGGTTGCATTCAAGGCGGATTCGGAAGTGCTGTCGCAGAATTTATGATCGACAATCACTATCAGGCGCAAATCACCCGTCTCGGAATCCCTGATAAATGGATCGAACACGGCGAACAGAAAGAGCTCTACAGAGAATGCAACTTTGATGCACAAGCCATCATGGAAGCCGTTAGAGTGATGCAGGAAGCCCCGCTCATCGTCAAATAGCAGCTAATCCAAATTTTAGGGATTGTAAAGGCATCTGATCTCAACGGAAATCAATCCGTGTGAATCTGTTTAAATCCGCTTTATCCGTGTTCCCTCTTGGTACGTAAAACACTATCCGCGAATTCCGCTTGTGGATATTTGGTTTTTAAGATGGAGTAAACAGAAGCGGAACAGCCTTATCCGCTTTATCCGCGTTCCCTTTTATTGGGTAAGTCTCTATCCATTCGTAATCACCTCCTCCACCACTGCTGCAAAATGCCTCGCTTCGAGGTCCGCAATGATGTGAGCGATATCCAGAGCCGTCGAACCGGGAGCTACTGCCGCTGCGAACTGAGCGATAATAGCACCTTCGTCATAATGTTCATTCACATAATGAACGGTGATGCCTGTCTCTGTTTCGCCGGCTGCTGCCACTGCTTCGTGCACGTGCATACCATGCATACCCTTTCCACCGAACTTCGGTAACAAGGCAGGATGCAGGTTGACGATTCTTTTCGGATAGGCGTCAACGATAGTTTTCGGAATTAAGCGCAGGTATCCTGCCAGCACGATAAACGTTACTCCTTCCTCGCGTAATAGCTCGAGAAAACGATCGGGATGTGAACGAAGCTCTTTATTGAGGTGTATTGCCGGGATGTTGTGCGCCCGGGCTATGTCGTAAACCCCAGCCGTTTCGCGGTCGCATGCTATGAGGCGTATGCGAGCGGATGGGTGATGGCTGAAGTGTTTGCAAAGACGATCCGCGTTGCTTCCCTTTCCCGATGCGAGTATGGCGATCTGCTCCATTGTGCAAAGCAAAGAAGGATGCTGACAATTCCAAAATCTGTTTCGTGAGTTTTTTCATTATTTATGAGGCTGTTGATTTATTTGAGTAATAATTGGTGAATTTCAGAGTGATTCTGATCGTTTCAGAAACCAATTGCGGCTTTCAGTACCGTGACCATCGGAACATTGTGTTGTACCAGTTGTGAGGCGGCGTTGATTTCCGGTATTTCTGCTTTGGCCCGCGGACCAACCAGCATGAAGATGACTGCAATCAGGATCAGCACTGCGATAAAGAGCCGCTTGGGATCCTGTCCGTGATTTTTCTTTTGCTTATTCATGTGTTTTTCTAATGATGAATACAAGATACAGGCAGGTAACGGCCCGCATGTACGAAATCGAGGTGATTGACCTGCTCTGCTCGGTGAAACTGCGTTTTAGTTAGGTAAAATCGCTCTTTATTGGCGGCAGCTGATTCATGCAAAGAGGGAATACGGGGATGTCAGACAACGCTCTTCGAGGTAGATGGTGTAACAACCATTTGCCATAAATAGTTGAAAAACAGATTTTTGCAGCGGATTTGACTCAACTTAGATTCTTGCAACGGATTGATCCGCCAAAAAATACGTCTAACGTTCTATCTATACTAAATTTTTATATTTTAGTCCTAACCAAAAACCAGCCTCATGGTAAAGCCTATCAAAAATGAAAAATGGAAAGTGATCAACTTCAGTAAGGGCGTTTTTCGCTGTGACTATGCCGTTTCTGATCACGGACGTTTAGTTAGTTTCACAGAAAGCATCCAGGATGGAAATCTCCTCAAAGGGACGCTGATGGGAGGCTATCCTACACTTAAACTCAAGCCGGAAGGAAAGAACATGACGCTCTTTATTCACCGTCTGGTAGCGGAAGCCTTTCTCGAGAAAAGAAGTGCGAAGAGTGAATTTGTGATTCACTTGAATTACAACAAAGAAGACAATCAGGTGAAAAATCTTCGTTGGGCGACCAAGGAGGAGATGGAAAAGCATCAGCAGAAAAGTCCTGCTGTGGTTGCGTACCGTTCCATCAACCGTAAAAAAGGACATAAACTCACGGATACAACTGTGAAGAAGATCAAACAAATGATCGACGATAAAAAGCGTGTCCGTACCATGAAACAGATCGCAGATCACTTCGGGATTTCCGAAATGCAGCTGTACCGCATTAAAAGCGGAGAAAACTGGGGACATGTGAAACCATAAAAAGAAAGCCGGCAACTCTGCCGGCTTTCTTTTTATGGTGGGTGCATCGTTAAGCAAAGGATGCCGGAAAAACAGATGTGCCTATCAGATAATTCGCTGTTTGCCGCAGTTTTCACTCCTGAACTCTTGTGTTAAATTTACTGTTTCTGTCGGTAATTAAACGAAATTTCCGATAGCAGAGAATTTATAACTGATTTAAAAACAGAGAATTAGTTCGGTAGCGGCTTGTTTTTTACCATCCGGCCTTAAGAGGAGGTTTTGAATGGCATCCTAATGGTTTGATAACCAATCTTCCTATTTTATTCTTTTGTTAATTAACACTATTTGAGCTTGATTATC
>JBIIRF010000209.1:0-4890 GCA_044341715.1 Bacteroidia bacterium
GATCTGTACTTTGAAGATGAGTCCCTGAGAGAGTGTAGTACCGTTCATTTCTGATTTGTTCAGTGTGTTGATGGTACCATCTGGATTGGTAGTGCCATTTGCAGAAGTGCCATTAGCGGCATTGGCGTTATTGGCTGCTATCATTTCCGGTGTGAGTCCGCTCATTTTCATGGCTGCCATATCGGCTTCTGAATAAACGCCGTTGGAGGTTGTTGCTCCGCTGCCGTCATCTTCTCCCATAGCGGTGAGTGATTCGTCAATGAAACCTGACTCAGTGAGGCGACGGTTGGAGATGGCCATATCTTCCATGCCATTCATCGAGCGACTGAGGAAAATATCCTGGATATAAATGCGGTCGCTGAATTCTCCGAATCGTAATTCTTCTGTATGTGGCTGGAATCCGTTTGCTTCAATGCGGAAGGCGTAGTTGCCTGGTCCGGGAAGTTCAACAGCATAAGCGCCGGTTACTGAGTCGGTCATGATATCAGCTACAATGTTCTGTTCTCCGTCGCGGGTAATTACGAGGTGGATTTGTTTGAGATCAGGACGTCCTACGCAATTGAATTTTCCGTTGATCGCCACAGGCAGTTCTTCAGTGTTTGAGTAAGGTAATTTGTAGACAGTAAATATTCCTGGCTTTGTTTCGCGCTGACTGGTGAAGTAAGCTGTTTGTTCGTTGGTAGATGCTACGAAGCAGAAATCATCATCCGGTGAGTTGTATGGACTTCCCATGTTTTCAGGTTTGGTCCATGTTTTACTTACGGTGTTGTAGTAGCATTTGAAGATGTCGAATCCTCCGGTTGAACCGTGTCCGCGTGAAGAGAAGTACAGAATTCGTCCGTCGCTGTTGCAGGTTGGGAAGAGTTCGTCCTGTGAGGTGTTAACCATGGCTGCGATTCGTGCAGGTGCGGTCCAGTTACCGTCAAGGTCTTTTTCTACACGATAGATATCGCGGCTGTTCGACTCCGTGCTCATCGAACTGTAATACATTACACGACCGTTAGAGCTGAGGAAGATGGTCGGACGTTCATCCTTATCGCTCTTGGAAGCGTTGATGATTTCATCCGGCATACTTAAGAGTTTACCATTCGGTTGATTAAACGCATACTTATTATAGAAATCGTAAGCGGCACTTTCCGTACGTTCTGTAATAGTACTGAGTTTAGAGGTGTCGAGGAATTGTTTTGCGTTATTACACATCTCCATTAACTGAGGTGTTCCCCATTTCGGAGCATTCTTCACGCCGATGATGGCGTTGAATTCGGTGAATGCACGCATCGCTTCATCGAAACGATAGTTGTAATGCAGGGCACGACCGATGTAATAGTAAATTTCTTCCGGTGTTTTCGGATGCTGTAATGCAGCTTCCAGATAAGGTAAGGCCTGGCTTTTGTCCTTGCCGATAATGGTAAGGCAAATGCCGTAATAATAATTGTACTTGTAGTTCTTCGGATTTGAACTCACCAACTGTGCATAAAGGGGAGCTGCTTTTTCATACTGCTTCGCGAGAAACATCTTCTCCGCAGTTTTCGCCCTTTGATGTTCCGACTCTCCGCCTGCTATTACTGTACTCACCGATACAAACATCGCCGCTACTAATAGCACAACGGTACATAACTTCTTTTTCATTGTCCGATATGGTTTTAACGCCCCTTATATACGCTTGTCACATAGAATCGGTTACAAACGTTTTGGGATTAAACCTTTTTTATCGAAAACTTTTCCGCAAAACCTTACAGATTTTGTGGCCTTCTAAAGAATAGGCAATGGAGTTAACTGACTGCTAATCAGAATTTTAATGAAATAGTGTTGGCGGGAATTCCTTAAAAACCTTACAAAATCAACCCACTTTCCGGCGGTGTAAAAAACCGACTTTCCCTTCTTCACCTCGCAATAAACGCTCAATGTTTTTCTGATGGGTGATGAATACGAGGATGCAAACAAACATGGCGAAAATATTGAGTCCGGGTACTGTTTCGTGATAAATAAACATGATGGATATCGGAAAGGTGAGGGCGGCCATCATGGAACTGAGCGATACGTATTGTGTCAGCAGCAATGTGAGGACAAAGATCCCAATGCAAATCAACGCAGCTCCTATATGTACAGCACAAAGTATTCCTAATAAGGTTGCTACTCCTTTTCCCCCTCTGAATCCGGCAAAAATGGGGAAGATATGTCCCAATAAACTGGCGATGCCCAGCGATAATTCGAGATTAATGAACTGTTGTGTATCCGGTAAATATTTTCCGGTGAGCCATACCATCTTCACCGCTAAAAATCCTTTCAGTATGTCCATGATCAATACAGGTAATCCTGCTTTCTTTCCTAATACACGAAAGGTGTTGGTGGCACCTGCATTTCCACTGCCGTAGTCGCGTACATCAATTCCGTACAACATTTTCCCTACCCAGACAGCTGAAGGGACAGAGCCCAGCATATATGCCATCAGAATGAGAGTGAGGTTGGAATAACTGATCATGGCCTCAAAGATATTATTTTATTGTTAAGTCCCATGTGGGTGAAATCGGCCTTTAGGGTATGTTTTTAAGCGTAGGGTTCTGTTAATCAGCAATATGACTATTAGACGTTAAGATTTGAATCCCTGGCCTTATCCGGTTTTTAGAACGGTAAAGGTCCGGTTTTCGTGTTTGTTTGGTGGTTTTATGGCTTTCCCAAGCAAAGTACTTCGGAAAAGAAAAGGGCAGCTCATTGGTGTTGAACTGCCCTTTCTATGAATAATACAGATGTTATTGTCCGAGGAATTTCTTGACGAACTCTGCTTTCTTTCTATCAGTACTCAGCATGAATTCATAAGGTGGTGTATCTCCTTTTGATTCGGCTACACGTTTCTCCGGTTTCATACCATTGATGGCATCGTTGAATTTATTGTCGGAGGAGATGGATTGCATTACACCGCGGGAATAGTTCCAATACCACCAGGTGGCGTTGTCTGATTCAATGTAAAGATTGAATACTTCTGTTCCGCGTTTGCGTTGAATTTCAAGATAGCCTTTGAGTTTGCGGCTGATGGTTTCTTTGCCGATGAATCCAACACCGATAGGTCCGACAGATTTATAAGATTGCGTTTCTTTATCCCAGTACATTTTCACATCGGTGAGGACAAGTGTCTGCTGTAATTCCTGTGGTAATCGTTTCGGCGCGCCGTAGAGACTGAATTCAGAAATCATCTTATCCGCCTTCTCAACCCCTACAATCTCCTTCATCGCACGAACCCATGTTGTACGGGTATCTTCCGTTGGTTGCAAGGTCGGATTGCCCTGTATCAACTCAGCCATGCTCTTCATCGCATCATTGTTGAACATGAAATCGAGACCGAAGATCAGATCGAAAGTGGTGCTGTCGTTATTGGTGTTGTTGTTGACATTACCTACCACCATGGTTTTAAACTGTCCGAAGTTGGTAGCGAGATTCATTCGACCTTCGCCGTAGATGGTGCAGTTGGCATCGTTCAGTTGGATCAGATTTCCCGGACCATCCGGTGAGAGGATCTTTTCCGGACTGGTGACTTTATACACCTTTGCTTTATCGTCGTAGGTGAGTACTCCCTGTGCAGTGATAAGATCAGCATCGGTGCTGCGTTTTTTCGGGGAGAGGAACGTAGAATAAAAACCGGTACTGTCGCCGGCCAGTGATATGGAGACCGCCAGCTTTTCGTAGTTCTCGTTCTTCGGATCAGCCACCGGAATATTTACCCCTTTCGGATCGATATCACTCTTGAAGCTGAACCAGTAGGAGGCAAGTTTCTCTTCACATTTATGATTCAGTTTCGCAAATCCGTCGAAGTTCAACAGCGGATTGGAGGCGATAATGTTCACCCTTCCTTTGTATTGAATATTGGTGCTGAGCTGGAAGTTGCTGGTGTCCGGAATCACCCCGCTGGCGAATGTCTGCAGAGAGGTATCGATGGCGATTCGTTCGAGTGTGATCAAGTGTTTGACCTTGGCCTGATCCGTATATGCATACTTACCGGTTGCAGTGTAGCTTTTACGTCCAAGTACATTTACCTGTGCGTTGCTGATGGTATGGTATTTCGTGGTGGTATTGGCTAAAATTTTTGCTTCATTCAACGGACGCATTACTGCGTTTCTTTCAATGACAATAGTGGCTGTGTCGTTTGGTTGGATAGAAGCGTCAGCAACAAGGATTTCCTTAATCTTACGCGCTTTGATCAGATAATCCACAAGAGAATATCGCGCGAGTCCTGCATTCCATCGGAGTGAGTCCTGGTATGGATTGATGGATACGAAATCGGATCCTTCGATATTGAGTTTGGTGTTGTCTTTGTAATCTTCGCCGAACTCCACTTCCTGTTTATCGATGAACCATTTAAACTGGGCAATGTAACAGATGTATTGATTCAGCGGGAAGCTTACATAGGAACCTTTTCCGTTGGAGATGAAATCCCCGAAACGTTTTACCAGATCGATTTTAGATTTTACGTTCTTGGTTTGGATCGCGAGTACTCCTTCCTGGTCAGATTTAAGTTTGAAGTCGGAGGTGTCGGCTCCGTAATCATCCTGCTTAAAGTAAAAATCCTTCGAGTATAATTCCGATTCGAGGAAGAGCGCATTTCCGTTTCCACCCAGACCTTTGGCTGCGAGTATCAGGTTACCATCGAGACTTACACTCTTATCATACACTTCGAGATTGGAAGTGGATTTGTAAACGTATTCACGGTCTTCTTTCGGCCGCCAGTTTACGAATGTATTCGATCCGTTCGCTTGTGGGAATCCAACGCCGGCAATTGTTTCCTTGCGGAGATCCCATTGTGCGGCATTCATGTTGGTGGAGTCGATGAAGAATACAATGTCTTTTGATTCAGCAGCAGAGCTGAGGTATTCCACCTTTCCGGATCCGATCAAGCCT
>JBIIRF010000210.1:0-4884 GCA_044341715.1 Bacteroidia bacterium
TTGCTTTACTGGTAACAAGCCGGTTTACTTCCCCGAGTGAGGTGACGAATAAGAGTGGGGTGAGCACTACCGGCGCCGTAGGTGTAAATGCGTATGAGATGTTGAGTAATCAGCTCAGTAATTGGGCCTCGCAGATCAGTAATCAGGTGAACGTAAGTCTGAATTATCGTCCGGGAGATGCTATTACCAGTGAAGAGTTACAGGTGGCTATGTCTACTACTTTATTTAAAGATCGCGTTACCATAGAAGGCAACGTTGGAAATACCGGCACATCTACATCGGCGAATAATCAGAATACTTCCAGTCTGGTAGGAGACTTCAACGTAGAAGTGAAAGCAAGCAAGGATGGCCATGTCCGCTTCAAGGCATTCAACAGATCAAATAACAACTCGCTTGTCAATAACGTAAACTCTCAGTACACACAAGGCGTGGGTGTGTTTTACAAAGTAGAATTTAACACCTTTGATGAACTAGTGCAGAAGATTTTTGATATTTTCAGAAAGAAAGAAAACAAACGAATGAGACCCAAGGAAGCCGTGAAGCCGGAAGAAACGTTGCCGGTAGGGGGGCAATGATAAATGTAAAAGGGTAAATATTTTCTAAAATCTCCAATTTTTAAATCTCATAAAAAAAGCCCTCCGGTTATCAGAGGGCTTTCTAGTAGCGTGGGGGAGACTCGAACTCTCGACCTCAGCATTATGAGTGCTGCGCTCTAACCGGCTGAGCTACCACGCCATTTTACTGCTTGAAAAGTCAGTATTTGGGAGCGCAAATGTATCAAAAAAACCGATTCCGAAAATTATTATTTATTAAATATTCAAATCGTTGATATACAGTTGTTTGTGAAATATAAGTTTCTGTTGCAAATGTGGATTGTAAATCGTTACTTTGTTAAAGAGGGAAGGTCGGGATCGGATGATTCCACCCAGTAAAACAAGGATTTCACCAAGAAATATTCCTGAAAAAATAAAAAAATCAATAAATTACAGGTTCATCGGGTAAAGATTGTCCGGTGGCTATAGCACGTATCGCATCTATGAAAAACTTCTACACGTCTACGTTAAAGTTTGTACTCAGCTTGCTGCTTCTACACACGGTTAGTTCGGTAAACGCTCAATTGAACTATTCGTTTGTCACAAGTACGGAAACCTTCCAGCCGCTTACGAGCGCTACGACGGTGGCCACTGCAACATCCACCAATTCGCTGACAAATACTGTCTACACATTGCCGAGTGGAACTATTCCGTTCGGTTTTTATTTTAATGGTGGTGTGTATACCGGATTAACGATTTCATCTCATGGATTTATCACATTTGGTGCTGCACCTTCAGCCTCCAATACCAATCCGCTGTCTTCTACCGCAACCTATGCCGGCGCAGTGTCGATTATGGGTCGTGGATTAACAGGGAATTTCAAAACGGTAGTTACGACTGATCCGGATACCATTGCAACAATCAGTTATAAAACGAATGGTGTTGCGCCTAACAGGAAGTTTGTTATTGAGTGGGCTAATTTCCGCCCTAATACTGCTAGTACTGCTCCAAATTTATATCTCCAGATCCGACTCTCTGAAGGAAGCAACAATATCGAATTTATCTATGGTAATTTCAGCGGAGCTACCTGGAACAATTCTACCTGTCAGGTTGGTTTAAGAGGTGCGAATAATACTCAGTTTCAAAACCGTGCATTAACCAGTGGACAACCTTGGACTGCAACCACTGCTGGTACATTAAATAGCTCTACGGTAGCATATACTTCCACCACATTACCGGTTAATGGACAAGTCTTTTCATTTCTTGCGCCATGTCCTACGCCTATTAATCTTGGATTGGTGAATGCCATGCCAACTTCGGTTACTCTTCGCTGGTCAAGTGGGTTGTCCTCTTCCTTGTTTCCAGGCTCTTCTTATAGAGTAGAGTGGGGACCAAGCGGATTCACTCCAGGTACAGGAACTGTTGTAAGCACTCCTGATACCTTCCTTGCTTTAAATAGTCTTACAACCGGAGCAGCATATCAGTATTATGTTAGCAGAAATTGTGTAGGAACAGGCAACGGACTTAGTATTGCGGCAGGTCCAAAAAGTTTTACGACCGGAGGTCCTACAGAGGATTGCACCAATGCACAGTTATTATCTATCTCCCCAAATCTGGCGGGATGTAGTTTTACGACTGTAACCAGTGGTATTTCGCAGAATGGACCTGTTGCTCTTTGTTCAGATGCACAAGGGGGAAATATACCTGATGATGATCGTTGGTACAGGTTTGTAGCACCCTCTAACAATAAAAAAATTGTAATTACTACTTCAGCCGGTACAGTATCTGACTGGGTAATGGAAGTATGGAATGCATGTCCCGGTGGTTCTGCATTTGCTGTGAAATGTGCCGACGATGTGAATGCCGCTATGCCGGAGATTTCACTTTGCCAGAATGAGTATGTAGCTGGTCAAACCTATTATATTCGTGTGTGGACATATAGCCAGACAGCCAACGGTACAATGTCGATGTGTATCTATGAAGATACCCAATGTCCGATACCACCGAGTTATGATGAGTGTATAAGTGCAGCAGTGTTTCCAATTAATCCGGTTCAGTATTGTCCGGGTAATGAATTAGTCTTCACCACCGACTTCGCCACGCCCAGTGGAACAGGAGGCGCAAATGGAGCAGCACCAAGTTGTGATCCGAACTCCAGCTTTAATGATGTCTTTCTCACCTTTAATACGGGTTCGACCGGAACATTCAATCTTACCTTCAATAAAATAACGGCCACAGATCTACGAGCACAATTATTATTCGAGTGTGGAGCCGGTGGATTGGAAATACAATGCTTTAATCCTGCACAAGGCACCTTTACATTAACGGGGTTGAATCCTGTAGCAAATTACGTTCTCCGTGTTTGGTCGCCTGTTGGAACCAGCGGAACATTCTCTGTTTGTGCCCAGGATGCCTGTGACGACGCAACTGCTACTATCTCCGGATTCTCTACTATCTGCACAACAGGTATTACTCAACTGCGTGTAGATCTCACCGGATTACCACCCTGGAATGTGACCTATACGAACGGAACATCTAACTTTTCCTTCACTACATCTACAACACCTTACTTTATTCCGGTTTCCCCAACGGTTAGTACATTCTATTCCCTGGTATCAGTTACCAGTCCGATTTGTTCCGGAACTGTAAGTGGAAATGCGAGTGTAACCGTAGTTCCACCACCCACTGTAACACTGGCGAATTTCACAAATAGTGTTTGTTCGAATCAAACAGTAACATTAACCGGTGGATCACCAGTTGGAGGATCTTATTCAGGTCCAGGAGTATCCGGAAGTCAATTCAATGCATCAGTTGCCGGAGTAGGGGTACATACCATTACTTATACCTATGGAGTTGGAAATGGATGTCAGCGAAGTGCATCAAAGCCGATTACAGTAATACAAGGACCAAGCGTTACTTCCTTTGCTCCTGCAGTTTCTCCGGTTGGATCTACCGTTACAATAACGGGTACAGGCTTTACAGGAGTAAACCAGGTTAGGTTCAATAACACCTTTGCAGTAACATTTACCGTTGTAAATTCAACAACGATAACAGCTGTTGTTCCTGTAGGAGCTACTACAGGATTCATCACCGTGTTTAGCAGTAATGGATGTTCATCTCAAAGTATGACAACCTTCGGTGTAGGAACACCTGCCGGTGTAAACCTGACCGTAAAAGCATTTATAGAAGGCTATTATAGCGGAGGCGGATTATTGGTTCCTGTTGTTGACCCTGTTCTGCTCCCAACAAAAGCGGATACTATTATCATCAACCTGCATCAAACTGTTTCACCGTTTGGATTAGTAGCTACACGTACTGCATTGATGAATACGAACGGTACAGCAACCGTAAGTTTCCCCGGAGCACAGGTTGGGAATTTCTACTATATTGCTTTAAAGGGTCGAAATATAATCGAGACCTGGAGTAAGTCGCCGGTCCAGTTGCAATCAGGAAATATGACCTTCGATTTTACTGTACCCGGCTCTGCATTGCTCAGGCAACATGTAACAGGTTCTGGATCAGTTGGTTCAAGTGTTGAATTCGACCTTCAAGCCCCTGAGAAGCCGGAGCATCCTGAATAGTAGAAAATGTGTTTTCACCCATCAATAGCTGTTATTTACACTATTGTAATGTAATTTTTACCTCAGTTTTCTTGTAAAACTGGGGTAAAATCATATCTTTGTTAGGCATCGCTATATCCGGCGGTCGTCCATTCATCTGCACATACACACAGCCAAAATGAATAACAAACTTTACAAAACATTCAGCAAAAAGTTAGTAGTCATTCTTCTTCTGCTCCTTACTCAACAAGTAAGTCGAGCGCAGGTGAGTGCTTATAACTTTACACAAACCACCGGTACATATACTGCTATTACCGGCGGGACAGTAGTTGCAACTGCGACAGGGACATCTGGAGCTGCATCACTTGATGATGTAATCTATGATTTACCTGCGGGAACTATTCCCTTTACATTTACCTACGATAACGTAGCGTATACAGGATGTAAAATCTCGACTAATGGTTTCATTACCTTTGGTACAACGGCACCTTCAGCTACAGGAAGTACTACAGGGTATGTACCGTTATCTGCTACAACAGCATATAGCGGTGCGGCTTCTCCAATGGGTCGAAATCTGAATGCGTATTTCTTTTCGGGAAATGCCGCTCAAACAGGAGAGATTCGTTACCAGACATTAGGTAGTACACCGAACAGAACCTTTGTTATTCAATTCAAGAATTTCAAAACATTCAATACGAGCGGTACAACATTTGGTCCGGTATTAAATTTTCAGGTTCGATTGAGTGAGACTTCCAATGCAATCACATTTGTGTATAGTTGCTCAGGAAATT
>JBIIRF010000211.1:0-4865 GCA_044341715.1 Bacteroidia bacterium
AGATCCGGACCGATTTTGGCATCAGTTAACATTTTGTCAAGTTGCTGTGAAACCGGATCGCCGGCTTTGTGCTTCTTGCGGTCAGCTCCCGGCTCATGCATTCCTGCAAGTTCAGGATAAACTAATGACCAATCTGTTTCTTCATGCGGCGGTTCAAATGCAGAGAAAAAGAAGATAACCGCCTCTGTAAGAAGTCCTACAGTAAGCATGATACCCGCACCTTCCCAGTGCTGAATTTTGAAGAGCGCACCTACAATTACAATTGCAGCTCCGAAACCGTAAAGTTTCGCCATGAACTGTTTGAACCCTTTACCTTGGGTCAATTGAGCTAATCCCATGTTGTTCTCGAGTTTTTAATGGTTTTGGTTAGAATGATTTGTGTTGTTCAATATTTTGCTAATCGGGAAGCGGGTTGAGGGCGCCTCCCGTTAGAAGTGTGTGTGTTTACTCTTAGAAATCTGCTTTGTCACGTCCCAGGAAGTCCATTACACATCGGAATCCGATGTAGGCTTTGGATGTATCCTGGTATTCGTAACTACGGGTTCCTGTTTGAAGGAAATACCCGATATCTTTCCATGATCCGCCGCGAATCACCTTCCGTTTGAGAGCTGGTGGGTCAGTGTCCTTGGCATCATAGGTATAGTCAGGATTCAAATCGTGTATAAAGCTGTATGATGACTCATCGTAAGCGTTGCTGGTCCACTCCGCTACGTTTCCGGCCATGCAGTACAGTCCGTAATCATTCGGCCAGTATGCAGTTGCTTTCACAGTGTAGAATCCTCCATCATCGATGTAGTTTCCACGAAGCGGTTTGAAGTTCGCAAGGAAACATCCACGGCTGTTGCGGGTGTAAGGACCTCCCCAAGGGTATGGGTTGTTCGCTAAACCGCCACGTGATGCATATTCCCACTCACTCTCTGTTGGCAGACGGAAATCCTGTACGTACGTCTCATCTACAGACTCCAGATAGGAGTTGAGTAACTGAGTACGCCATACGCAGAATCCTTTTGCCTGCAGCCAGTTTACCCCAACAACAGGATAGTCGTCGTAGGCTGGATGCCAGAAATAAGCTTTGGTGATCGGATCGTTGAAAGAGTAAGTATAATCGTGAATCCAGGACAATGTATCCGGATATACGTTAATGATCTCTTTCTTGATGTATACCGAACGGTCGGTACGGCCTTGTGGACGGTTGGCGAGTGATGCAGTAGACGGATCGCGGTCGCGACTGAAGTCTTTCTGCGCCGCAGCTACCAGATCAATCCAGTAATACTCGAAGTTGAGCTTTCGTGAATCAATCTCTTTTCTGCGGTAATAACGCTCACTTTCAGGGAGATAGAGCTCAGAAAGGGTCTCGACGTTCTCCTCGTCGTCCCATCTGATGCGCTCGTCCCAGTTGATGCGCTCACCATACTCTCCTTCCTCAGTCAGGTGGTCTCCACCTAGCAACCGATGTGCCAGTGAATCACGCACCCAGTACACGAACTGACGATACTCGTTGTTCGTGATTTCCGTGTTGTCCATGTAGAACGCATGCATCGACACAGTCTTTGCCATTGCGTTCTGGGCGTAAGGTACATCCTGGTCGCTAGGACCCATGTTGAAGGAGCCTTGAGGGATAAACACCATGCCATAGGGATCGGCCTGGTACCATCTCTCACGTCCTTGTACCCCCACCAGTTGACCACGGTTACCGCCTCCACAACTACTTAGCAGCAGCAGTGCGAGGGAAGCAATAATCAGGTTTTTCATGCTTTGTTCGCTTTTGGGTTCCGGAAATGTATTACGTATGCATCCAACGCTGAAAACTTCGGAATATTATTCGCCACATTTCCAGTGGGATGATACGTCAGTTTTCAAAGATAGTTGCTTTACCTTCCGGATTTATTCCGATTATTAGAGGAATCTTACGTTTCGGATGCTTACCGGCACCCGTTTCTTAACATTGAAGCAGTAACCCAACATGATTTCATGGGTTCCGTCGCTGTAATCTTTTAATTCTGAGGTAGTAAAGTCGTATGAATAACCCAGTCGGAGGTTCTCGAGAAGGGTCAACCCGAGCATTCCTACAATGGCGTCATCATTTCTCCACGATAAACCAGCCCAAAATTTATTGTTGAAGTGAGCGTTTACGTTCACATCTAAGGTCGTATTGTCTGTTACATTCTTTACAAAAATCATCGGCTTGAGAGTAACGTTTGGAGTTACTTCCCAGTTGTATCCGATCATTCCGTAGTAATGTCTGTCGTATGTCTTTGTGAATTTGTCCAGATCAATTTCACTCTCGAGTAAATGCGTGGACGAAATACCAATGTATAATTTTTCAGAGTTGTAGTATAAACCTCCACCCATGTCGAATGAAGAACCGCTTACTGAACTCTGTGGAATTGCAGGGTCGTTCGCTGTTCCGTCAGGTGCGGTGAACTTACCGTCAATCGTGTTCTGTACTAAACCGAAATCCAATCCAATGCCGAGCTTGCCGCTTCCTACATTGAAATGGTACGCTCCGGCTAATTTCGCTGTGAGTGAATTTTCAAAACCAATCTCGTCGGTAGCAATGCTAAGTCCAACTCCAATTTTGTTGTTCATCAATGGCGCTTCTATCCCCAGTACACCTGATTTTGGTGCGCCGTCAAAGCTTACCCATTGTGCACGGTATAACAGACTTGCACAGATGGCTTCGTTACTTCCTGCAGATGCCGGGTTCACCCATAATTTGTTAAACATGTTCTGGCTGAACTGTGGGTCTTGTTGCGCAACTGCCATCGTTGAGAGACATCCTACTGCTAGTACAGTTAAAAGTTTCTTCATACAGATTCGATCGATTTCGGGTTATTTGAGGGGGATAAAGTAAGTAAATATTATTTACAAACCCAAAAGACAACATTCGGCCGGTTTATTTAGCTGGCGGTGTTCCCTCTTGGGCGGGACTAAAATAGGAATTTCAGGATTGCACAGGTCCCTGTTTGAAATATTTTAAAAGTGGCTGATAATCAATACGTAAAAATGGATATTATGAACCATTTCGGGGGTTAGGTAACTAATGCTACGGACAGGAAGCGGGGATTTACTGCGGATCTCTGTTGAAAAAGATTGTTGGGGCCGGATCAAAAAGGGAGCATTTTTGGGTGAAACCTTACAAAGCCGGCCAATATATTTCGATCGTTGGCGTAACCTTTTTAAAAGTTGGGCCCGGATTTGGATTCAAAACCTGTTCCCGGTTATATCATCTTGTGGACAGCATTCCACCAGCGTTCGGGGACTTCATTGTTGCAGGCCTGCTGGTAGTCTTTGTAGGTGCAGGGGAGTAAATGCTGACTGAGATACCGGTTGCGGGCTCCATCAGTGGGAAGTTTGATCCACCACCTGTCACTCTTGGTGCTTTTGATGAAAGTGATTTCCTGGTCGATTTCTTCGAGTGTTACCCGGTAGGTGAGGTATTGGTTGGGCTGGCTGAGAGGAAGGTCCTGTTTGCGTTGTCCTACTCCTTCGAAAAAATACCAGATGGCTTGTGCGATGAGCTGGGCTGTTTGTCGCTGTGGGTCGAGTTGTGGATTGTATTCGTAAAAGCCGATGCCACTGAGTTTGTCGCTGAGTCCGGCGTACATGATGATCTGGCAGAGCTGTTCGCCGTAGAGTCCGTTGGGACTGGCATTGGCGTTTCCGGGTGCGTCGCTTTGGCGTACAGCGGTGATGTCAACAGTGAGCAGATCGGCGTTGCGCACTACGGGTTCGGTGTCTTGTACGTCGCTTTGTACTTGTCCGAGCCGATAGGTGTCGAAGTGCATTTTCTTCATCAGGGCTACGTTGTCTACTCCGGTGAAGTAGGTCTGGTAGGCGAGATTGCTGAAGTTGAAGATAGTTGGGCTGTTCGAGGATGATCTTCCCGAGATAGGTGTCGCTGTTGGTGGGCTCTTCGGGCATTCCTAAGTCGAAGCGGGCATCTACACTTACGATGTTGATGATCTGTTCGGAGAGTTTGTACCCTGCATATTGTCCGTAGGTGAGATCCTGACTTCCGCCAAGTACAATGGGAATAATCCGTGCGGCGAGTAATTCATGCACTACGGTTCCGATGGCGGCGTAGGTGTCGGCTAAACTATGGCCGATGCGCAAGTTGCCGAGATCGATGAAATGCAGATTCTGCTGGTGCTTCTTGAGTTGATAAAACGATTCGCGGATTTTATCGGGTCCGGCTGCGCAGCCATGATTCTGTACACTTCCCCGCTCCTCTCCTACTCCGAAAATAGCTATGCGCGCCCCTTCGAAGGAGGGAAAAGGCTGGTCGTCGCAATAGGCAACCACGAAGTTTCCGAGGGCATCGGCGGGTAATGGACTTTTAACGCCTCTGAGTAGCGATGAGTCGAGTGGCTGGAAATAAGCGGATAACATGGACTGCTGGAGTAAGCTACCTTATTTCTTCTTCTTGGCGGCGGTTTTCTTTGCCGGTGCGGCTTTTTTAGCTGGTGCAGATTTCTTCGCGGCGGCTTTCTTTGCCGGTGCAGCTTTTTTTGCCGGTGCAGATTTCTTCGCGGCCGTTTTCTTTGCGGGAGATTTTTTTGCAGCAGCTTTCTTTGCTTTCGGCGCAGCAGTAGCAGCAGCTCTTCCGGATGTTTTTTCGGTGGCCGCAGTTTTCTTTCCGAAGCGACGTACTTTACCTCCTGAAGGTCGTGTGTTCTCAGCAATTTCGAGGCAGTCTTCGAGACTGAGTTTTTCTGCTTCCTTGTCTTTTGGTAAACGGTAATTGTTCCCGTCTACCACGAGGTAGGGTCCCCATCTTCCTTTGAGTAACTGCACATCCGGACGATCTTCAAATACTTTGATGATGCGTTCGCGTTCCGCTTTTTTCTTGGCTTCGATGAGTT
>JBIIRF010000013.1:0-15048 GCA_044341715.1 Bacteroidia bacterium
GTGCATAAATCAATACGTTGATCAGGTGTCCGGGAAATGGATTCTCCGGAGCTAAACTCCATTCGATAGCGAACATCGCAACTGATAAAGGACGATACAGCCCTTCCTTCCTGTCCCAGAATCCCGCCCGGTAAGAACTCGAAAAAATTTCATCAAGTCCGGCAATACCCTGTGTAGTAAACTTGTTGTTTTTTATAACCGTCGTATCATCTACGGTATAATCATGTCCGAGAGTATTTGCATACAACAAAAAAGCGGCAATCGCAAGGACATAACCAATCAGGCGCCACGACACCGTTTTTTTCTTTCCACCGGGAGTGGGGGAATTAGCTGCAGGTTTTATAGGTTTTTTCGCTGACACAGGTCCAAATATAATCAGGAAAACGGATCTAAGCTACAAGAGTATTTAAAGAGGCTTTTGAATCCGGCAGTTCATCTCCGGAAAGAGCAAAAAAAAGGCCACCCGCAGGCAGCCTTCTATTCAATTATCTGTTGGGAGAATTAATGAGCTCCTTTATGCATCGGACAAGGCTTTCCGTCTCCACATTCAATCCCTTGCTCCTTACATTTCTTCATACAATCTTCGCCACAGGCAGTAGATTTTTCCGGACATGATTTGCCCTCACCGCAGTCGACACCTTTGCTTTTGCAATGATCCATACAAGCCGCATCACATGATTTTGAATCTGCCTTACATCCACCCATTTTATCGCAGGCAGAAGCTTTGATATGGCATTTACCATTCTCCATCTTCACGCAATCGCTGCTATCACATTTACCTTCTGCCATCCATGCAGCACAAGTAGCAGAATCAATAACGCAATTACCTTCAGCATCCATCTCACAGCCACCGCTCATCTCCTGATGACATTCCATCTTTGCTTTTCCGGCACAGCAATCATCCATCTTCACATCACCATGACCGCCATTCACAGCAATCAACGGAGCGATAGTCAAACCAACAAGTGAAGAAAGTTTGATCAGGATATTCATCGAAGGACCGGAAGTATCTTTAAAAGGATCACCAACGGTATCACCTACAACTGCTGCTTTATGTGGCTCAGACTTTTTATAGAAGATTTCTTTCTTACCGTTCACCTCAATTTCAACACCTTTCTCGAAAGACTTCTTGGCATTATCCCATGCACCACCGGCATTGTTTTGGAAAATAGCCCAAAGTACACCACTCACGGTTACTCCGGCCATATACGCTCCAAGTGCTTCCGGACCCATCACAACTCCAATGATGATCGGAGATACAATGGTAATCACACCAGGAAGGATCATCTCACGCAACGCCGCTTTAGTAGAAATTTCCACGCAACGACCATAATCAGGTTTGCCTGTACCTTCCATGATACCCGGAATTTCGCGGAACTGACGACGAACTTCATTCACCATATCCATCGCAGCCTTACCAACAGAATTCATTGCCAAAGCAGAAAACACCACCGGAATCATACCACCGATAAATAAAGCAGCTAGCACCTTCGCATCGAAGATATTGATACCTTGAATACCGGTAAATGTAACATAAGCAGCGAAGAGCGCCAATGCAGTAAGTGCAGCAGACGCAATAGCAAATCCTTTACCGATAGCTGCAGTAGTATTTCCTACAGAATCCAGGATATCTGTTTTCTCACGAACATCAGCAGGAAGTTCACTCATCTCAGCAATACCACCGGCATTATCCGCAATCGGACCGAAAGCATCAATAGCCAATTGCATAGCAGTAGTAGCCATCATAGCAGAAGCCGCGATACCTACACCGTAGAAACCGGCCAGAGCATAAGCAGCCCAGATAGCACCGGCGAAGAGAAGAACAGGAGTAGCAGTAGAAAGCATACCGGTACCTAATCCGGCGATGATATTTGTAGCAGCACCAGTCGCAGATTTTTGAACGATAGATAATACTGGTCTCTTACCAAGTCCGGTATAGAATTCAGTGATATAAGAAATAGCACCACCTACAAACATACCGATTACCACTGCCCAGAAAACATTCATAGAAGAAGTATGCAGATCGCGGAAATTGCCATCGCTGAATGCACGCATCGTCATTTCTGCAGGGAGCATCAATTGAATCAGGAAGTAAGAAGCGATAAGAGCGATAATAATAGAAACCCAGTTACCGCGATTCAATGCACTCTGAACAGAATCGGTAGAAAGAGTTGCGCTTTCTTTCACACTCACCAGCCATGAGCCGATGATAGAAGCGATGATACCAACACCAGCGATAGAGAGCGGCAATAAAATTGGTCCGATACCACCGAAGATATCTACAATACCACCCATATCACGAATCACATAGTTACCAAGCACCATCGAAGCAAGTACTGTTGCTACATATGAACCGAATAAATCGGCACCCATACCTGCAACGTCACCTACGTTATCACCTACGTTATCGGCAATGGTTGCAGGATTACGTGGATCATCTTCAGGAATACCCGCTTCAACCTTACCCACTAAGTCAGCACCAACGTCAGCAGCTTTTGTATAGATACCACCACCCACACGAGCGAAAAGAGCGATAGATTCAGCACCCACCGAGAAACCGGCAAGAACTTCCAACACCTGCGTCATCTGCTCATAACTTGACATGGTACTATTCATGAAGAAAGCATAGAAGGCAATAAACAGCATACTTAAACCAAGAACTGCAAGGCCAGCCACACCGAGACCCATAACGAGTCCACCGGAGAAAGAAACCTGCAATGCTTTTGCAAGAGAGGTACGAGCAGCCTGAGTGGTACGAACGTTCGCTTTGGTAGCGATGCGCATTCCCATAAAGCCGGCCAATGCACTAAAAATACATCCGGTAATAAATGAAGCTACGATCAGAATATGGCTGGATTCAACCGCCTGACTCAGGAGCCCAAGACCGATACTCGCAATCACCATATAGATGGCGAGAATACGGTATTCAGATTTCAAGAAGGCCATAGCCCCCTCAGCGATAGAATTTGCGATAGTTTGCATCTTCTCATCACCGGCGTCCTGTTTGTTTACCCAACTGGCTTTGAAGTACATGTAAACCAGTCCTACCAGTCCTAATACTGGCACTATATACAAGAAATTTTCCATAGTCACTATTTAAGGGGTGCGAAGGTAGTTCTTTTAATAAAAGGAGGCAAATGCGATGTCTTAAATAATTGATATTTAAAAAATTGAGGAGGAATTGGGGCATGTCGATGGGACGATAAAAGATTTTGATACTGTAACCCTAAACATAAACCCCGGTAAAAACCCGCGAGGTTTTAAACCTCGCGGACCGTCATCATTTTCTTGTAAATCAATTAGATAAGTGGTGTTTTTTGCCACCATTAGTGCCACGAAATGCAAACATATTACAGGTATATTAGTTGGGTTGAAGGGGCGAAGAGAGTAATGTTTATGCTGGTGAATTTGGTTGTGGTTGTAAATCCCCCGGCTCGTATTTGGTACCGGTAAAAACCCGCGAGGTTTTAAACCTCGCGGACCGTCAGCAATTTACAGTAAATCAATTAGATGGATAGCGTTTTTTGCCACGAGAAGTGCCACAAAAACCAGCTTGTCACCGATTCACCGGAATTTTCAATGGACCTGTTGATGGCGGTAGTTAGCGGGATGACCTCGTTCAGTAATTCTAAAATAGCCTGGCTGGTAATTACTCATTGTAAAAACCCGCGAGGTTTTAAACCTCGCGGACCGTCAGCATTTCATTGTAATTCAATGTGATATATGGTGTTTTTTGCCACGAGAAGTGCCACAAGAAGTGCCACAAGAAGTGCCACGAAAACAAACTCGTCGCCGATTCATTGGAATGTTCATTGGTCCTGTAGATGGCGGTATTTAGCGGGATGACCTCTGTTCAGTAATTCTAATAGCTGGCTGGTACCTACTCATGGTAAAAACCCGCGAGGTTTTAAACCTCGCGGACCTTCAGTATTTCATTGTAATTCAATGTTATATATGGTGTTTTTTGCCACGAAATGTGCCACAAAAACAAGCTTTTGACTGAAGTAATGGAAAGGTTAATCACTTGTAGGGATATCGTTTCCTGGATGCTCGTAGTGGTATATGAAAACCGGCTCGTATTTACTCCAATTAAAAACCCGCGAGGTGTTAAACCTCGCGGGTTGTCCGTATAGTTTTTTAATACAATAAGTTAGAGGGTAAATTTTGCAATATCTCGTGCCATGGTTTTCTCTCCAACTATTTCCCCCTTCCTCTGCTTCCCTCTGGATTCCTTCTGTCTCTTTTATTGTTTGAGCAGATAGCTTTCAGTTCCGGGTATTGGTTTAGACAGAAATTTTTGGGCGTATGCCGTTTGCAATTTGAATGAATTCAATGTTTGTTAATGTATGTTTTTGTCCTGCATTACAGCTGGTTTAATATGTATTGACGTTGTGTCAGTTTACATTACAGAGTGTTTGCAGATGTATTGACTGCCTTCCGCTACTTCATTTTAATAAACCGTCCTGTCCGGATTTCCTGTTCACTTTGAATCCTCATTAGGTAAATTCCGTCACTGAGTGTCCTGATATCAATCCGGTTGTTTGTGGTGTCAATCATTCCACTGTCTAGAAGTCTTCCGTTGCTGTCTGTGATTTCGTAGCGTTGCGGGATTGTTTGCGTTGAGGGCAACTGAATTTCCAGGTAGTCGCTGGCGGGATTGGGGTAAAGTCCAAGGCTTGTTATCTCGTTTTCCTGTAAGCCTGAACATATATAATATACTATACTGTCGATGGCGGTTGCGCTGCATCCGTTACTGTCTGTGTAGCTGTATTGTATAGTGTACATTGCAGGTGGAAGGGCGGCCGGATTGAATATGTTTCCTGTTACTCCTGATCCAATCCAGTTCCCTCCTGCTGGAAATTCTCCGGTGAGTGTGTAAGGAATGTCGGGTTGGCAAATGGCGCTGTCAGGGAGTGTGAGTGTGACGTTGGGTAAACTATTTACCTGAAGATTCGTGTAGCGGATACTGTCACATCCGTTTTGATTCTGGTATACTTCGGTGTAAAGTCCAGATGTTGTCTGCCAGCTTCCGGCAAGAAATATACTGTCACCTGTGCAGATGCCGATGTTTGCGTATATGCTATCCGTTAGTAATACTGTAAGCGTGTTGTAGATGATACTGTCACATCCATTGGTGTTCTGTAATGTGTCAGTGTAGATACCTGTGATAGTTTGCCAGCCTCCGGAAAGCAGTATGCTGTCTCCGCTGCATATGGTATATAATTGTGAAATGCTGTCTGTGGCAAGGAGTATGAGTGTGGTGGTGACTATGCTGTCACATCCGTTGATATTCTGAAGTGTGTCAACATAGAGACCTGCTGTTGTTTGCCAGCTGCCTGCAAGCAATATACTGTCGCCGTTGCAAAGGGTGAGCGTTTGGGAGCTGCTATCGCCGGTTACTATGCTGAGCGTGGTGTTTACAATACTGTCACATCCTGTGGATGAAAGCAGTGAGTCAAGGTAAATTCCTGCTGTTGTCTGCCATGCGCCTGCGAGGAAGATGCTGTCGCCGGTGCAAATGGTTGTTGTTACCTGTTCGTTATATACAGGCAGAATAATCAATTCAGTGAGGATGATACTGTCGCATCCGTTTATCGTCGTTAAACTGTCTGTGTAGATGCCGGGAATTGTCTGCCAGGTGCCGTATATGAGTGCACTGTCTCCCGGACAAATTCCTGTCTGAAATGTTATGTTATATACCGGATGGAAGTTGAGTCGGGTGATGAAGGAACTGTCGCATCCGCTGATGTTGGTGAAGGTTTCTGCGTAGTCGCCTTCTGCTGTCTGCCAGTTGCCATGTATGAAGGCACTGTCTCCCGGACATATCACTACCGTGTCGCGGATGAAGTCTGCATTTCCGACTGCAATGGCAAAGGTGCTTACCGGACTAATCCCGCAGAAGTTTTCATATTGAATAGTGATACTTCCATTCTCTGCTTCTTCTCCATAACTGAAGAGCGCAGTATTGAGTGAGTCGGTAAATGTTACATCGTTGCCGGGATAACTCCAGGTGTAAACAGCCGTTGGATCAGCAGGAGCTACTTCGTAACTAACCTGATTTCCTTCGCAGGGCGTTGTGTCTCCGCTGAGGAGTACGAGTGATCCGGGTATAGTCCCTACCGTTAGTAACACAGCAACAGAAGTGTCAGTTGGATTGCATACTCCACTAACAATGCAGCGGAAGAATGCTCCGTTGTAAACGGCCGATGGATTTGTAAGTATGAGCGAATCAGTGGTGACGCCGGAAAATGGTGCGCCGTTGAGCAGATCAGTGAATCCACTGCCGGTGTCCATCTGCCAACGATATTGTAAGGTGTAACCTGTTGCTTCAATGAAAAAGGAGGTGTTCTCTCCTACACAGATGGAATCACCTGTTGGCTCTGTAATAATATTTGGAAGTTGGTTGACGAAGATAAATACCGGTGCTGATGTGTCGGCGGGTGAGCAGGTGCCGGATACAATACACCGATAATTGGTGAGGTGTATGCTAAATGGAGATCCTGCAATCTGTAACCCGGAATTGGTTACGTTGGAATAGGGCGGAGTGTTGGTGAGATTCGTCCATCCGTTACCGTTATCTAATTGCCATTGGTAGGTGAGTCCTTGTCCAGTTGCGGTGACAGAAAATGCGCAGTTCTGTCCTTCGCAAATCGCGCGTGCCGGTGTTTGCGTTACAATATTTGGTATACCCTGTACCGTTAGTGTTATCGCTAAACTTGTATCTGCCGGTGGTGCCGCTCCGGTAACTATACAGCGGAAGTTAGCACCATTTAGCGATAAAGGAATGGATGTAATAGTTAGTGCTGAATCGTTGCTGCCGGAAAAAGGAAGGGTATCTACTGTATTGATCCATTGTCCTCCAACAAACTGTTGCCATTGGTATCCCGTTGCATTTGTTGCAGCCAATGATATGCTGACAGTGTTGCCTTCGCAGATGATGACCGATGAAGGTTCAATATTGATGGTAGGCACAGGTAATGCACATCCGCTGAAAGTACATGCCAATGGTAATTGAAATGCCGGGGGAATTGGTAATACTGTGGTGGTGTCTTTGTTCCAGTTTACAATTTCTGTTAATGCACTTTGGAGTGTTAAGGTGTCTCCGATGGTGATGGAGCAGTTGTAGGATGCGTTTTGTGCATCTGGAAATACAGCCGGACTTAAACCCGCAATAGCAGCAGGTAAGAGGGATCTTGAGGAGGTGAAATCGCAGCTGTCAAGTGTGGTTTCCCAATCTCGGTTGATGCTGATGCCGCAGATGAATGATGGACTAGATACAGTGCCTGTGAACATTAACACCTGGTCTCCATCTCCACTCAGACTTAAATACGCATTCGGATTATTGAAGGTGGAGGTGATACCGCTGACAGTTCCGGTGTTGGCAGTCAACCCGCGTTTGCAGTTGATGGTTACCTGTGTTCCACAGTATAAAACGGAGGTGCTTGTCCATTGAATTATTCCGTCGAAGTAAGACCCGGTATTGGCTCCGCAGGCATCCGGGAATTGTAAACTTCCCTGATCTGTCCATCCGAAGTCTGTGAGAAAAAGTGAAGTATTTGCATCAATATCTTTCAAAAGGATAAATGAAATTTCATCGTCCTGGGTGATGTTGTTGTCGTCAGTTGTGATGTAGCCGTTGAAGACGATATCGCCTGGTTCCAGTATAGTTTGTGCTTTTAGTGTGAATGAAAAAGCGGTGAGCAGTAAAAGTAGAAAGCTGAGTCGAATTGGTGAGCGCGGATTGGTTCGTGTTTGCATAGATGTTTTGTTCTTTTGCAAATTAAAGGGTAAAAAAATTGATGAGGCTGTTATAATTGCAAAATTTATAACATAATTCGTGTGAATTATTCTATTAAAAATTTTGCCAATAGTAATTATACGTTCACCCATTGTTTTTGATGAGTTGTAAATCTTGCGGGAGAGATGGCTCTTATAGTTTTTGAATGTTTTCATTTTGCCTTCATCCTCTTTTCTACTATAACATTAAAATGTTTGTATTTGTTAGCGGTGTCCGGTGTTTGTGTTTGATTTATCTCGGGCTATGGGACATTGTTTGGACGCTTATGTTTTTACTTTTTTTTATACGTGTTCGGTTAGGGGTTGAATTTTATTACCCGATTTTCTGTGTTGGTCAATTGGTTTAGCTTCTTTAAACTCGTTTTAACCCTGTTGGGTGGAATAATTGGCGGGAATTTTCGGGATATCAGCCTGTTTTCTTATCTTTGGTTGGATGAAGCCCTTCCTCTATCTGTTCCTGTTGTTCCATCTTGTGGTGGATAGCTTTGGACAGTCAGCTCCGGGGTCGGGCAGGCTTTCTGTTCCGGTCGATTTTGAGGTGGTGAATGGCGATTTTAAAAATGCAATGGTTTATATGCGGAAGGGCGATGTGACCGTGGCGACGTTTAAAGGGGCTTCTTCGATGCGTATCCGGATGGACTATAACTCAGAGTATCGTCTCGATTTTACAAAACCGGGTTATATCACAAAATCCATTAAAATTGATACGCATGTTTCGGAGGATCGGCGCAAAATTGGTTTTGATCCGTATAAAATCGGCGTTCGTTTGTTTAAGCAATATGAGGGCGTAAATATCGTGGTCTATAATCAGCCGGTGGCGTTTATTCGTTTCCTGCCGGAGATGGATGAGTTCGGCTACGATACCGATTATACCAAATCGATTTTATCTGAATTAAAGGAAACGGAAAAAATTCTTGAACGAAAAGCACGGGAAGAACGGGAGGCGGAGAAACTCGCTGAGCTGAATAAAAAGGCAGCGAAACCGGTTCCTGCAATCGTAAAGCCGGAGATTCAGGAGGCGAAACCTGCCGTTACTAATACTCCGTTGCCGGCTGTTGTGCCTGTTCCGGATCCTTCTCCGTCGACATCTCAACCTCCTGCTTTGGAGCCTTCAGTTCCCCCGGGTTCAGGTGAAGATGCCGGTCGTTCAGTGATGGGTTTTGGTGAAGGTGGTGATGAGCAGGGAAAACGTGGTTCTGCCGGAATGGGGGAGGAGACGTTTGCAGGTGGTGCAGGTAGTGGCAGCGAAGAGCAGCAGCAGTTGAAGCAGGCAGTGAATGCGGGAGCAGAATCAGCCGATGCGGAAGTGTTGAAAATGCGTGGCGTGCAACGAAGCATGGAAACAATCGAGGAAAAAAACCGTACCATTACCGTTTTCCGTATTCAGGAGGGTATCAATGTGCGTGAGTTTAGAATGGTGCAGTATAACTGGGGTGGACTATTCTATTTTATGAATCAGCATCTCCCGATCTCGCAACATCTTTTTGAATCATTAACTTCTCCTCTGCCTTCACGTTAGTTTGATCTTTCCGGGTCCTTTTTTGAATTTCCGCACCGTGTATGCAATGAATGGTGCTATGATGAGTGATGGCGCTAACCACACAACAAATGCCGGATCCACATGAATGTTTTGTACCAGAAATGCAGTGATGGTGGCTATGTATCCGCCCATCATGCCGGTAATGTGTTTGAGTAACCAGTGGTTCTTTTCTGTGGGTGGTACGGTGAATCGTTTATAATCTTGTTTTACACCTGATGACATAACCAATCCAAATGTGAGTGGTACAAACCCGAAGCTGTTTCCATAGAATAAAAGATATCCTCCGGTGATGATCAGGGCGGCGGCGGAGATACCAGAGGCGATGAGGATGATCCAGTCTACCCGTTCAGCTTTCTGTCCTTTGTGGAGATTCTTGAGGGCGAGGGCACGGTAGGCGGAAATGACCAGATACGCAGTGAAGGCTCCGATCATCAGCAGTAACCAGTTGGCTCGGTAAATGGATAGGACGAGAGTAGTAAGGCAAATAACGATCATCGACCAGTAATATATGCGTCCGGAGATGCGGTGTGCTTGTCCGCCGTTTTGGTTGACCATGGCGATGGGTCCGGCGAGTAAGGCCAGGCTACCGGCAATAATGTGCATCCATTTTAAGGAGATGATGGCGAGGTTATCCATAGGTTGTTCGTTTTTGTTGATGCAAAGAAACACCTGCCGGATTCGTTGGTCAAGGGCGTTGGGATTGACGGCGGGGAAAAGGGACTAACATCAGATTCAGGGTTGAATTCTGTCGGGGTGGGATGAATTACAGGCCTCTGCGGGATGAAAAACAGGAAATTGGGATGAATGGGGACCTATTTTGCGAGTCGGGTCTGTATTTCGTCGTTGAGATTGCGTGAAACCGGGACCCTGATGTCGGTTCCTTGTAGTACCAATCTGTACCCTTGGGAGTTCCCGATTACGGAATCAACGCGGTCAAGGTTGACGATCCAGGCGCGGTGGCATCGGTAAAAAGCCGTGAACTGTCGCAGCTCTTCCTTGGTGTTTTTTAATGTTCCGCGTAAAAGTTTGGTTTGCTCGGTCTCGTTTTGGAGATAATGTACTTCGATGTAGTTGTCGGCACTGGTGATGAAGAGCAAATCTCTGGCGGGAAAACTGATTTCTTCTTTTTTGTTGTCAGATCGTAAGGTGACAATTACTCCCGGCATGGCATCTAAACGACGCTTGTGGTGCATGTGACTCGTGAGCTCTCTGGCTTCTTTGAGATTTTTTCGGGTGAGCACCAGTTGCATGACTATTACATTGATGGTGACCGGTAGTATGGCGACAAGTAAAGTAAAAAACTGAAACGAGGCGATGTACTCAAAGCTGAACGAATCGTCGAAGATGGCGAGGGAGTAGAAGGCATTGCCGAGTCCGATGGTGAAAATGACCCACATTACAAAGAGAATTTCCTTCCCGACTGTCCACTTGTTTTCGTCAAATACACTTGGGAAAAGGGGCATGATAACTACTGTATTTATCAGGGCGATAATGGTGGTGACCAAACCATATCCGCCTGAAATCAATGCGATCATGTCATTGGGAAAACGGTGCAGGCCAAATGGTCGGAAGATGAACAAAAAGGCAGCAACGAAAAATCCCATGAAGACAGCCGATCGCAGTTTCCTGGAGGTGTGTTCAACTACCGGATAGGGTTTGGAGAAGAGTGAAGCCATAAATATTCAGTGGACTATTTCCCGCTGAAATTACTGTAAATATCGTTGCTGGAAAAATTCAGAATAGGCTTTGATATCCTTGGTGCGCGTGAGCTCACTTAAATTCTCCTGCGAAATCACATAGAATCGTACCTGCTCCGGATCAAAATTATTGATCAGGTTCTCCTCCGATATGATCGTTTCATAGTACAACATGGCATCGTCTTTATTGCCGAAGGTCATTACTGCTATGTATTGCAGGGTTAAATCAAGATTGCCTTTGTTAACCGTTAGATTATTATCCGGGAAGTCGATGTTGTTGAAGGCGTCGATCTTGGTCACCAGCTCTTGCGTTTGTAAAGCTCCTTTCGGATACAGAATAACGAAGAATTGCTGGCCTTTTGGATCAAAACTATACTTGGCAGATTTCGCGAAGGGATCTACCATGTTGAGTGTGTCAACCGGTAGAGTATCGATGGCAGTAGCCTTAACATTGTTCCCTTTGATATAATCGAGAATCTCCTTGGCTTTGAAGCTGACTGAATCTTTCGGATAACGACGGATCACATCTTCTAACTCAAACTGAAAATCGTTGATGGTTCGCGTTTTTCCGATGGCGAGTGCTTTGAGGTAGGCAAACTTTGGTGTGAGCTTGCT
This sequence comes from Bacteroidia bacterium, assembly GCA_044341715.1. Lineage (GTDB taxonomy): Bacteria > Bacteroidota > Bacteroidia > AKYH767-A > OLB10 > JAJTFW01. The sequence continues at coordinate 11,650 of JBIIRF010000013.1, forward strand.
GTTCGGTGGAAAATCAGTGCTGGCTTCGAGTGTACGCTCAATTACTTTGTCGTATTGTCTGTTAAGAAATGCGCGGTAGGTGTTCTCGTAAAATACTTCCATTACCTCTGATTTCCGCTTGAGTTCTTTGAAGAAGTTCGGGTTGAGGATGAGTCGGGCATAATCCGATTCAGGGTAGTTGGTGAGTATGTAGTTTTTGTAGAAATCAGCCTTCCCCGAATCGCCGATCTGCAGATAGGTGCGGTAGAGATTGTAGTATGAAGGCTGTTTGTATTTGTTGTCTGGATAACGGGTGTCGAGTGTTTCGAAACTATTGATACTTGCTTTGTAGTTGCTGAGCTGTTCGCGGTAAATCACGCCGCAGTTGTAATAGGCTTCTGCTATGCGGAGATGTGATTCGCCGATCTTCTCTGCGGAGGAAGGTATCTGTGCGAGATAGGCTTCTTTGCGTGCTTTGGAATCCAGCTTGGCAATGGAGTCGTTGAGGTTGGGTTGGTTGCTGGTGGTGTCTACCGTTGCCGTATCTCCGAAATCTCCCATCACCATCTCTTTTTCACTGCGTCTCCAGTTGTCTTCCTGTTTGCGGTTACCCCATCGTTTCTGGAATTCGGTGAATCCAAAACTGATGGCCGACTGATTATAAAAATACCAGGCTCCCTGTGCGGCACTTCCCGGTTGGGTGATGGCGCGTGGCTGGCTTTTGAGTTCTTTCTCTTCCTGGATCTGTTGCTCTTCTACTCGTTGCTGTTCTTCAGCAGCAGCTTTTTGTCGGGCTTTCTCGGCGTCTTCTGCTTCTACCAGTTGGCCAATAGCGGCTTCTCTTTCGGCCGGACTCATCGCTGCGAGTCGTTGCAGACTATCTTCCGTGATGATAACCTTCAGATTCTTTACCAAACGGTCGAGACTGTTTCGCTTGGCTTGTATGTCGAAGTAGTCAGGATGTTCGTTGGTGAGATTGGTGAGACAGGAATCGTAGTATGCTGCAGCGGGAATGTATTCGGGTCGATTCAGGTATAAATTTCCGAGTTCAAGGTAACTGAGTGATTTCTGTGTATTGTTACCCGAAGATGCTTGTATCGATTTGTTGAGATAGTCAACAGCAACCGGCTCATTCTTCTCTTGTATGGCAACACCGGCTAAGGCATAGTATATTTGATCCTGGTATTCTTTGTTTTTGATGTCCTTCAACATCTTCATCAACTCTCGCTTTACAATACCGGCATCTCCGCTGTTCACGTCATAACAACGCGCACGGTTGATGCGTGCATTGAAGGCCATCTCATAATCCGGATTCAGTTTGATGACTTTCTGATAAGCACCAAATGCCAGCTCGGTGGAGTCACTGCGTTGATACAGTTGTCCGAGTATAAAATAATACCGCGCACGGTCATCTTTTTTCTTTGAGGTGGAGGCGGCAAGTTTCAATGCTTCTGCAGCCCGGGGAATATCATTCTTCTGCAAATGGTATTGCGCAAGTACAGCATTGTAAAATCCTCTGAGCTTGACCGGAAATTGTTTGTCGGCTTTGAGATAGTCGAGCAGGTATTCTGCATCCGTTGTTTTGCCCAGTTCAAGATAGGAACGTGTGAGCCACAATAATGCTTCCGGACGAATCGGATCATCTTTGTACTCGGAGCTGATGTATTGAAACGTTTCAATCGACGACCAGAAATCGTGTTTGTAAAACTGACTCTGCCCGACAACCAGATAACATTCCGGAATCCATGGATTATGCTCTCTGATGGAACGATCCTTCTTTCCCTTGATATTCATGGTATGTCGGGTGATCGCAATCGATGCCTTTTTGATGGCTTCGTCGAGATCAGGGAAAACAGCCTTTGCTTTGTTGAGATCACCAATCTGGAAAACAGATAAAACCCGATCGTACTTGTCTTCGTGTGCATCTGCGAGTGTACCCGCAGCAAGTTTCATCCGCTCTCTGGCATTGAAGTAAAAATTGTAGTGCGTAGTAGTACCATGATAAGTACGACTAAAAACATTGTTTTTTCGCACACTACACGACCAGAAGATCATTCCGGTCAGCAACAGAAGAAGGCTGAAACGCAGGGTTTTCACAGGGGCAGGTTCGCTAAGCTATCCGGTATAAACTGAATTTTTCAGGTTTTAGTATCAAAGTGGCAAATATAGGGTTTTGAGGCGTAAGTCGGTGTATTCTCCGGCAGGGTAGTGACTGGTTGCCGCCTGGTCTCGATGCAGGGACTCGTTCTGACGGAGATTATTGGTTTTCAGAATTATAGGCCGATGCCCGAAATACGCTGTGATAGAGCGAAAGGTTACAGCATTTGACAGATGTGCAAAGTCGGGTTCGCCCGAATACCGATGAACTTTACGATATTTGCGGGAATGTCGGCTGTTAAAACACGTAGAAAAAAGATAGTCAGGAACTTACGAAGCATTTTCAGACTCGTAGTGCTGAACGATCAAACGCTGGAGGAGAAATTCTCTCTGCGTCTGACGCCGATGAATATCATCATTTTCGGCGGGACCTTCGCCTTGAGCCTGATCACCATCACACTTTACCTGATCGCTTTTACGCCTTTACGTGAGTATATTCCGGGTTATACCGATGTGACCATTCGTCGTAATCTGCTCTCCGTTGCGCTCAAAACCGATTCTCTCGACCGTAAAATGGAAGCTCAGGAGGCATATCTGAATAATCTGCTGAATGTATTGAACGAAAAAGCGGATACAACAAAGCCGTTAAAAGCAACCGCAACTGCTCCGCTCTACGATAGTATCCGCAAACTCGAAAAATCAGAGGAAGATGCCTTGCTTCGTCAGCAAATGGAAGCCGGCGATAAATTTGAATTAGCCGAAGGTCCTGTCAAAGCATTTGCTTCCGGAATTGGAAGTACTGCTTTTTTTACGCCACTAAAAGGGACCATCACGAATAAATACAATGCCGCGCAAAAACATTTTGGAATCGATATCGTTGCCGGCGCAAATGAAGTTATAAAGTCAGCATTAGAAGGTACCGTTGTTATCGCCGATTTTACCTCTGAAACCGGCTACGTCATCGGCGTGCAGCACGGTAATAACCTGATGACCCTCTACAAACACAACTCCGCTCTTCTAAAATCCGTTGGCGATCACGTCCGAGCCGGAGAAGTGTTGGCCATCATCGGTAACACCGGCGAATTCAGCACCGGCCCACATCTGCATTTTGAACTCTGGTACAACGGCAGCCCGGTGAATCCATTGGAGTACATCTCCTTTTGATAGAACGCATACTCCAAACCAAATCCATCCTTGATTGATACCCTTTCAGGATTCGCCTTGCGAACGCTGAAAGGGTGTGATTTTCTTGATAGGGATGATCGACCGAGGTATTTGTATGCCGACTACCTTTTCTAAAGGCAGTCGGCATACAAATACCCC
>JBIIRF010000014.1:0-14979 GCA_044341715.1 Bacteroidia bacterium
TATTGTTGTGTCACCGCTTTCGCCACCTTAAGAAACGTCGGGTAATCTTTATGATCTGCCAGTGCGCTGAGGTTACCCACTAGAAATGTACGCTCCGGGAGTCCGAGTTCCTGTTGCAGGATCCTTGCAGCGGGAATCACCGAATATCTCGACAAATCAATTCCCGAATGAACCACCCGAAGAACTTCCTTGTTTCGGATAGCCGGTGCCGTTATCTGGCGGATCATATCGCTGACGCAGATAATTCTTTTTACAGCAGGGTGATTGTATTTCCATGCTGAAAACGGCGAAGAGGAAACCGCGAAATCAACACGACGGCTGACTACTAACGGTACTGTATTGCCGAAAAAAGCATGAGATATTACAGCCGCACTATGGGCATGCGAATCGTGTGTATGGATCAGGTCAAACTTTTCTGATTTGCAGAGCTGTTGAATCTGCGAAGCCAGCTTAAAGCCGAAGAGTCCGCGGGAAGAAAAAAAGGAAAACGGAATTCCGGCATCACTCAATCGCTGAGAAAGCTCTGAACCGTCAGGAGTAAGTATACACTGCGACACACCTTCCTTCTTCAACGCGACAGCCAGATAAGCGGCCTGCTGTTCACCACCGCGCCAGGAAGCAGGCGTAGAAATATGCAGCACCTTCATAGCGACTTCCCTTTCTGTAGATAATAAAGACGCAGGTATTTCAGGAAGACAGCATGAGCGCTGTTTATGGCAATGATAAATCCGGTAAGTCCATCTCTGAAACCCGACCACACAACATAACTACGCAGGAATCTCGCCACCGGCTTGTACAACAGCATAAGTATATTTGCTTTCACCCCCTTGTCGTACAAGGCCTTTGCCCCAATTGCACTGAAGCGGTCGATCTGGCGAAGATGATCGGAGATGGAATGATAGGAATAATGAAGGAGGTCGCCGGAGAGGTGTAACGGTTGTGCATTACCGAAAAGATCATATCTATCGTGCGGGTTGATGCCGGTCCATTGACCATCTCCTTTCCGGAAGAGCCGCAGCTTCTTATCGGGATACCAGCCACTATGCCGCACCCATTCGCCGCAATAGTTCGTCAGCCTGTTCATCGTATATCCGGTACCGTTAGGCTGGCTGAGAACGTTCATCACAGAAGTCTTCAATTCCGGACTCAGGGCTTCATCCGCATCCATCGACAGTATCCATTCCCCGGCGGCACAGCTATTGGCAAAATTTTTCTGCTCGATATATCCCAGAAACGGCTGATGCACCACTCTTGCCCCCAACCGTTCAGCGATAGCCACCGTCTGATCCGAAGAACCGGAGTCAACCACCAGTATCTCCCCCGCAACACCCTGCAGACTCTCCAGGCAACGGCGGATATTGCGCTCTTCATTAAAGGTGATGATAACTGCGGAGAGGTTCGGCATGAGGATAATTAACGCAAAATAAAGCCTTTTCTGTTAATCTCTTCCGTTTCCGCAGCACCAATGAACGCCGGGACGAATAAATAACCCCTATTACACGATTAATTCACAGGAAATCAGGAGTAAATGGAGTCGGCCGGACAAATACCCGGAAATAATAAAGCCGCCCTACTTTCGTAAGACGGCTTTTCAACTCCGGTCAACGCGTGATTTTTGACCTTTGTCATTAGCGGGCCGATCCATGACCGATCGGCCCTACCAATGTTTCTGAAGCTTATCGCTGAATAGAAAAGCGTATAAGGGTTTGTTGTTCAGCAGAAGACCTCAGTTTGAGCAAATACATTCCTGATTCAAGCATCGCAGGATCGAGACGTAACTGATTTACGCCTGAGGGATACTCCTGTTCGATGCGCTGGATCAATTGCCCTTGCATACTCAACACTTCTATAGTCAACGGTGATGAAGCTTTCAAATCGAACGTAACGGTAACAGGACCGCTCGATGGATTTGGAAACACATTCACAGGGATGGCTTGGTTAGATTCCGAAAGACCGGTAGCACCGAATCGGAATGCATAGATACTATCGCACCAGGTAATGGTATTACCATTGTTATCGTAAGCTGTTACGCATACATAATACCAACCGGTAGCAGGATACTGGTGAACGAATGGGCCGGCTCCTCCACCTGTAGTACTATCTCCAAAGCTCCAGACATACTGCCAGCCTCCACAGTTATTACTGATATTGAAGGTCACATTTCCGTTACCGAAAACACTATCAGGCACCGCATAGAAATAAGGGATACAATTACTTCCTGAACCAATTACGATCGTATCGCAATAGGAGTCCTGGCAATTGTTGCCGAAGATGGTCAGACATGCATAATATGTACCCGCATTGGCATAGGTATGCACCGGATTCAGTTGTGAAGAAGTGCTTCCGTCGCCGAAGTTCCAGATCACACTCGTATAACTACCCACAGACTGATCGAAGAAATATACCATGTTACCATTCGTAGAATCAACGATGCTTGTGAAATACGACTGACATCCGCTACCACCCTGAATAAAGATAGTATCACAGTAGCTTGCAGAACAGTTTTGTGCGCTATCGGTTACATATAAACAAACATAGTAAGTACCCGGAGCAGAATATACATGGGTTGGATAAGTGGCAGTACTCATCGTACCATCTCCAAATACCCAGTAGTAAGTACTGTAATTTCCGTTAGCCGGGAAGAAGAACCAGGTGTTCAGACTATCATACGCCTGGAATCCTGCATTACACGCCGGAGAATTATTCACCACAATTGTTGTACATGTACTGTCGCAAACTGCACCATTTTGTGCAACGTAGAGACATGCATTGTAAACACCGGGATTCACATAGGTATGACTCGGATAAGTAAGATTGGAAGTTGTTCCATCTCCGAAGTTCCAGAAATACTGATACCCTGCAGTCACCACCGGAATGAAATAATACGTACCGGAAGAATCGAATGAAGTGAACTGCGCATTGCAACCTGAACTTCCGGCTACAATTACAGTATCACATGTCGTAGATACGCAACCGTTAGTGAATGTCACAGTGAGACAAGCATAATACATACCTGCACTTGCATATTGGTGAATAAGGCTATGTGTAGTTGAAGTAGCACCATCGCCAAATGCCCAGTAAGTTGATGCAACATTTCCTCCTGAGCTATTCTGGAAATAGAAACCGTTCGTGCTAAGCTGGCTGACACTCATCTGCGCCTGACAATTTACTGAAGGATTCACGATGATCGTATCGCAATACGTATCGGAACAACCCTGAGAAGAATCAATGATGGTTAAACAAGCATAGTAGGTACCTGCTGCTGCATAAATATGAGATGGATTCGTACTAGTGCTTGTACTGCCATCACCGAAGTTCCAATAGTAGTACAGTTGAGAGCCCGGTGAAGTATTGTAGAATAACACCTGATTGTTAAGTGGATTATTCCAGGTAAATCCGGCCTGACATGGTGATGCAGGAGGAATCGTGATTGTCTGGCAAGTTGAATCCGTACAACCCGAAGCAGTATAGATAGCTATACAAACAGTATAGGTGCCCGGACTTGCATACGTATGAGAAGGATACTGTCCGGTAGCAGTAGCACCATCACCGAAATTCCAGAGATAGGTTGTTATAGCACCACCGCTGGTTGACGGATACAGATTAATAGTAGAACCAGAGATCTGATAGAAGAAAGTAGCCGAACAATTTGTTGAGCTGAAAGAAAGCGTATCGCAATTAGTAGCAGAACATCCCGAACCGGAATCAATAACTGTAAGACAAGCCACATAAGGACCTGAACCATTATAGGTATGTGTCTCGAATGGACTCCAACTGCTGGTGCCGTCGCCGAAATTCCAGAAATAAGACCAGTTCGGATTGTACGTCGACGGTTGGAAGAAAATATAACCCATGCTATCAATCGTAGAGAATGAAGCATCACAATTACCGGTTGGACTAACCTGTACGATTACTGTCTGGCAAAACGTATCGCTGCAGTTATACAATGAGTCGGCAATTGTCAGACAAATGGTATAAGTACCCGAAGCTGTATAGGTATGAGATGCCAGGGAAGAATTGATCACTGTACCATCACCGAAATTATAACTCACGAACGAGTAAGGACCGGAAGAAGTATTGGTCACCTGAATGGTACTACCGTTTGGCTGATACACATTGAAGTTAGCAGCACAGGAGCTACCACTATTTGTTAATACAACGAGGGTATCGCAAAACGTCGACTGACATCCATTGAGCGAATCCCATACTGTTAGACATACACCATACATACCAGGAGCATATGTATGCGTAGGATTGGAAGGACCGTTCGAAACAGATCCATCACCGAAGTACCATTGCAAGGCAGAATAATTACCTGTACTGGTATTGGTAAAGGAAACATTGGTAGTTCCCGGTTGCTGGCTCATTGTAAAGGAAGCCTGACACTGCGCACCTGCAGTGTGCCATAATCCCGCCATCAGCAGGAATAATAACAGAAGTTGTTTGGTTGTTTTCATAATGTTAACGCGTATTTACTATGGTTAACGATTCAAAAATACCGGAAGGTTTACTACCGGAGAAGCGCATTTTAAGAAAAAATTACGCGTTCAGAAAAACGACCGGCTATTTCCTAAGCAACGACAAAAAACTTCGGACTACAACTCACATCGTGCTGTATAACAACTATTTACTATGAATTCGATCTGATATAAGGCCAGAAATCAGTGCTTTATCCCCGTTTATCGAGTTTGGCATTGATCCAGTTACCATAGTCGATAATCATTCCATCACCCTGAGAGTTCTTACGCGTCCAATCGACAAATACGGCCATTTTTTCCACCAGTTTCTGGTCTTTCCGGTAATCCGGAGCGTTCAGCATCCGCCGCAGGATATCCAGGATTTCCTTTTCCCCGTAGTGACTTTCATCCGAAAGCAGTTCCTTGTACTCCTTCTTCACCCTGGCCATTTTATACTCGATCACATCACTTTGCTGGAGTTCGTAACGGTTCAGCAGCTCTCCGATTGTAATCTTCAGACGAAGAGAAGCATCTGCGCTTTTAAATCCATCCAGCACGGAGAGTTTTGTAAAATGGCGAATGGCTTCCTTAAATTGCCCCTGGTCAAAATGCAATACAGCCAGATTGAGATACACAAACCAGAGGTAATAATCGTTCGCCTTGATCCTTGCCTGTTCCTTCAGATCCTCCAGAATCGTAATTGCCTTTGCCGGATCCAGCACCGAATAATTAATCACCAATGCATTATAATAGAAGAAGAAATATTTATCATACAACAACTGATTGTACTCATCCATAGCAGTACGCAGCCGTTCGGCCCATTGCAGACTCTGCTTCAGCTTATCTGTTTTAAAGAGGGTATTCACGATATACGTCAGCATCTGCAAACGGGTATCGTGATTGGAACGATTGAAAAGCTCATCGCGTTCGAACTCGCGATAGGTACGCAACAGGTATTGCTCGAGCGGTTGATACTCGTGACGCTGCAGCAACACCTGACTAACGGCACGGTATATCCGAAAACGAAGCAGCGGACTATTTTTCAGGTCACGATCCTTGATAAAATCATCGATTGATGTCTTCAAGAGATCCAACAGCGGATTCCGATCGGGAGCAAAATTCTGCGATGTTTTCAGTTTATACGTCACCACCGCCAACAGATCATCGATCGCCCGCAGGTCTTCCAGCTGCCGACGGTTTGCCCTGCGTTTCTCGATATAAATTTCGGGATCGATCTGCAGCGACTCATGCGAAATACGGATATACTCCCCATAAATGATATCCAGCAACTCATAATTTTCGATCGCCGACGCACTACGCTCGGCACGCCGCAGATAATAGCGCGCCTCCTCCAGCAGGTTCCGCGAAAAGAAATGCTTAAATAACGCCAGCATATGACAGGCATGGATGAAAGAATCATCCTCATAATGCAGAACCGACAATGATTTATTCAGGTCCGACAACAGCCGATTCCGCAGCCGGTACCAGGCATTCTTGGATTCTCCCGGATAAAACTTCTTCAGAAACACCTCCTCCGAGATCTCCTCTTCGTCCTGATTCCGACGTAAAAAATCGAAAAGGCGGATATCCTTCCGATCGAAATGCTGCTGCGTACGGGCCGCGAAGAGCTTATAGAACCGCACCTGTTCCTTATTCATAGCCTTCACTAAACGAGGGAGATGATCCATATCCTTAGGTTTTGGACGCGTAAGATAATAAAAAAAATAGTTTTCATATACCATTCATCATCCGTAGATTTGAAGTATAGATTAGAAAACTGACTATGAAACGCCTGATCACCAAGTATTGCATTCTGTTTGTTCTGCTGACAGGATTGGCCAATGCCCAGCCTCATCTCCGGGTGAGCTCATTGATCAACTGGCCTGACACCGCGTATCAGAACCAGGTCTTTCCTGTGATCTCGGTGGTAGAGAACATCGGCACTGCTGTATTCCAGGCACCACTGCAGATTGTTTTAAAAGCCGACTCCAATGTTTTTTCGTACTTATATTATAACTCCACCGCCACAGTCACCATCCTTCCGGGAGATACCGTACATCTGAGTCAACCCGGCGGATACCTTTTCGACAGTGCCGTATTTAAACCCGGAAACAATGTAGTAGTTGTTTGGCCCTTCACCACCCAAACTGCCGCCATCGACACCTTCCAGACTGTAGTTTACTTCAACAACCTTGGCACACAAGGACTTAACGATCCAAAGCCAATTCCGGGCCTCGCTGTTTACCCCAATCCGGCCCAGGCTGAAACGTATATCTACAGCCCGACTTCCGGTCTTGAGCGCGTAAGAATTCTGGATGCCTACGGACGCGAAATCAGCACCATTCCCGGCAACAGACAACATAAAATGAACCTTCCGCTGGAGGGCTTACCCGCAGGAATCTACCTTCTGGAGATCTTCGGAACCGCCGGTGATAAATCAATCTACAGAATCTTGAGAACAATGCCCTAATCCCAAGTCCTCATACTTTCCGGTTTTACATAAAGCCGTGGTGATCATTACACAGGGATCGGCCACGGCTTTCTTTTTGATGATAATATAGGGCTTCGGAACTGGGTGGGGTTGCAGATTACAGATAGGTACGGAGTGATTAGGATACTACAGACTTTACGGATTTGCGGAGTACAGATCATACAGATATTACAGATATACAGATTACAGATAATGGGACTTTTTATGATCTGCAGATTACGGAAGTACAGATGGGTTGGATTACAGATGGCAGTGCCATGAAGTGTGGCGTGATGGACGCTTTGCTTGCAAAGTGGACAGCGCGGCTCTACTTCATGGATGGCAGTGCCGTGAAGTGTGCCACGAGGCATGTATGGGGACTTAAATAGAAGTATAAAGAAGTAAAATTGGAGTGCCGTTATTATCGATTAAAATTACCGTTACTCCTACCTCATCAACATCCCGAAAATCCCGAAAATCCCGAAAATCCCGAAAATCCCGAAAATCTCCCATAATCCTGAACATCCCCGAAAATCCCGATCATCCCATCACATCGATCAATCTCATCCCGCCCCCGAGGTATAAGAAAGTCGCACGCCTTTTAAAAAAGGCATGCGGCTTTCTTATACTCGGGGATCATCACTATCACGCTGATCACGGCCCACGGGTGAACGGGTTGCCAGGGGCAATCCGTTCACCCGTGGGCATCAATCAACTTTCATAGACACGGAATATTCTTTTCACCAAGGTTACTATGGTAGTGGCGAGTATGGCGCCGGAAAAAGCGAGGAAGATATCTTTCTGTGCATCCCAGATATCGCCTTGTGTACCAAGGTAAGCATCGCCTTGTGCTTTGAAGAAAACATCAGCGACGGCCCATTCGATGAGTTCATAAAATCCGCTGATGGATAAGGTTATTTCAATGGGAAGTAACCAGGCTACCCATTTCGGATATTGGAGTCCGCGGAGGAACATTTCGCGCATGGGATATGCCAACAGGAAGCCGAAGCTGAAATGAACGATACGGTCGTAGTGATTTCGTGAACTATGAAACACTTCTTGCAACCAATATCCGAACGGATTTTCGGCATATGTGTACTTCGAGCCATACACATGAAGGCAGAGGTATATGCAAAGCAGGAGATAACTCGTATCGCTGAACTGATACTTTTTATATGTGAAGAACAAAAATGGCAGGAATAAAAATACGAGTGTATTTTCGAGGAGCCAGTTGCTCATATCGGTAGTACCGATAAAGGTGCTGATCCAGATGCATACAAATACAACCAGGAACAGCTTCATCCAGATATTCTGTGAGAAGGGCGTACGTGTTTTGGAGATGGCGATGGTGAAGGACATATGTTTAAATTTGGTTGTAACGGCTAAAATAACTCAATTCCCCTAACGCTTTTGAAGGTCGGGAATGCAGTATGCCAAAATTAGCGCTGAAAAGATCAGAGATTAATATCCAGTACCAGATCCTGCTCACCGGAGCTATGAAAATCTTTTTTCCAGTCGGCGTTGTTCACTCCGCTATGAATGAGGGAATCCCCGGAAGGAGTAATTCTGTAAACATTCAGTTCAGTAAAAAAACTGGAAGGAAGTACATCGCCGCCTTCAGGATCAACTGCAGTATAAAATTTTATCATTGCTTCTGCAGGAATAGTATCTGCCAGCAAAGGAAGGTTCACTCCGTTTTGCATGGCTTCAACCCGGAGTTTATCGTCGGAAAGATTGTTGATGTAATAATTACCGATGGCAATAGGATCTGCCTGTTTCCTGCAGGAAGAAACAACGAGCAGCAGGAGTAAACAGATGGTAGTACGCAGTAAATTCATTTTATAAAATGGCATTAATTGGTGAAACGTTGCCCGTATCAGCAGGCAATTTTATCTACTCGTTGTTGATGACGTCCTCCTTCGAAATTGGTTCCAAGGAAGACATCGGTCATTTTTAAAGCTGTTTTTTCATCGACAAACCGGGCAGGTATGCCGAGGATATTGGCATCGTTATGCTGACGGGCCAGCGAGGCAATCTCCGGATTCCAGCAAAGCGCGGCACGGATACCCGCATGCTTATTCGCAGTAATGCAAACCCCATTCGCACTTCCACAGAGGAGAATTCCACGACCATTATGCACAGCTTCCACTGCAGAAGCTACAGGATGCGCGAAATCAGGATAATCGACACTGTCTGCACTAAAGGTACCATGATCGATCACCTCGTGTCCGGCACTTTCCAGGTGCGCAATTACCTTTGCTTTCATGTCGAAGCCGGCGTGGTCAGAACCAATATGAATGATCATTGTTTAATCCTTTTAAATCGGGACTACAAAAGTAGTTTTTCCGGCATTTTATGAAACAAAAACCAACTGAATTTGGGGTTTCGGTTAATAAGTTTTACGACCATCAGGGGCGGGAAGGCCGGGCATAGGGAAGGCGTCGGAGGAATTTCGGCTGATAATACCCGTCGAGGCCCAGAGAGGTAAGACTCCCGGCTTCATCGATGCTTAAATAGCCGTCTTCCTGCAGAATGGCCGGGTCAAAGTGGATGGTTTGGATACTTCCCACAATGAACCATGTATTGTTTTTGCGAATCGGGAGGATTTCTTCGAGGCGGAGGCCATACCGGAGGGTACTTTCAGCTACGTAAGGTGCAGGAATCCCCTGATCAAAAACGGGCGTGAGTCCGCAGGCTTCAAATTCACTCACACCGTCGGGATACTTCGCGCTGCATTGGTGACCGGATTCCAGTATTCCCAGATGAAGATGATTGATGGTAAAATAGCCGGTTTGTTCAATATTGGCGAGTGTATGTGGCGTTGCTTCGCGCGGACGATTAACCATACCAATGAGTGCAGGATCGGCGCCCAGATGAACGATATTGCTGAATACAGCGAGATTAGTAACACCGGAGCTGCTTTTGGTTCCAACCAGACTTACACTTTTAAATCCGGAGAGGGAATTAATAAAATTTGCTCTTCTGATGCGTGGCCAGTCTGCCAGTTCACCGATCTGCCATGTTTCCATGAAAAGATAACCCTAAAAAAAGAAAATGGTTTTTCGCGAAGGAAATTTTTATGACTACTGCTCCGGGTTCTTAATGAACTCCAGCATCGGATGATTCTCACCCAGCGCTTCATGCACCATCCGATAAGCTGATTTGGCGAGATGATCCGGAAACTGATCTACCACTTTCAATTCTACAATCGGATTTATCTCATCATCTGCACTGAAATGTGCATACACTGCATCGAGCTCTCTGGGCAGAACAAAATCCCCGAAGAAACCCTTCAATGCAACATAGAGCTGCCAGCGATTGTCTTCGTCATGACTGAATTCATGACTCATTGCATCGAATGAATGACTATCAATCAACATAACTAACCTGTTCGGAACTGATCCGATTTGCGTTTATTTTAAAAATTAATGAATCCACAGCGTGCTAAACCGTGGAGTTTTTCTTCCCGATTCAAATATAAATAGGAAAGTGATATTGATTTTTCGTGAAATGAAATTTGAAGAGCAGAATTCCAAACAACAACCTTAATATATTGTTTAACTAATATTTAAAACACCAAATAGAAAAACGATTTCCTTTCATTTCTCAAGAAAAATCTTGACCAGACCAAAAGCACTATTATTTGATAATTATCTTTTCAGTACTTTGAATTCCCTCCTGACTGATCTGTAACAGATACATCCCCGCTACATACTCACTAACGTTGATGGATATACGTCGTTGGTCACTTCCGTTGATTTGTTGCGTTTCGAGTTGGCGTCCGCTGATGTCAATGAGTGATATCGTTACATTGCGGGCATCACTTTCGCTGAAATCAAGGGTTACGTTGTCGTCGGCCGGGTTGGGGTAGATAAAATACAATGGCTGTGATACAATTTCTGATTGTCCGACAAGATTTCCAGTGACAAAGGTGAATCGTTTGGAGTAATATCCGGGATAAATACCATCGTATGATCTCACTCTCCAATAGTACCTTGTGTTGGCTTGCAGCATGGGCGATTGATAGGCCGTGTCCTGTATGCCAGATTGGTTGATCAATAATGTTAATGGTCCGAAGTTCTGACTGAATCCAAGTTGTAACTGGTAGTTGTCGGCCATCGGTACCGGATTCCATGTGACAACAGGGTTCATGAAAATATTGAGCGATGAGTCCGGCGGGAACACCAATATCGCAGAATCAGTAACAGAGGAAAAACGCCATACGGGCGACCAGGCACTTTCATGTCCTCCGTTATTGGCTTTCACCCGCCAGAAATAATTTCCAGATCCGGGTACGGCGAGTGTATTGGTTTGTGTAACGCCGAAGTCTTTGTCGAGAATTACATTGGCAAAGAGGGAGTCGGTGGCAACTTCTACCGTGTACATAACCGCTCCGGGAACTGAACTCCATTGAAACATTTGTGTGGCTCCAATGTGCAATGAACTATCTGCAGGTTGTATGAGTGATGGTGCTGCAGGAACAGAATCATTCACGCCGGTCTCAGTGATGAACATGCTGATTTTCTGCAGCGGTACATCGTTGGCGTCGCGGGGTGATGCAACAATCGTATCGACGATATTCATTCCGGAAATTACTTTCCCATACACCGTGTATTGCCCGTCGAGGAAAAAGGCGTTGGCGGTGCAGATGTAAAACTGGGAGTTGGCACTGTTGATATTGGTATCGCGTGCGGCACCAAGAATTCCTCTGTTATGTCTTACTGCGTTGAACTCTGCATTTACCGTAGGCTGCCAGGGTTGTCCTTGTCCCCAGGTGCTGATGGGTCCGCTAATGGTATTGGGATCTCCTCCCTGAATAACAAATCCTGGCACAACACGATGGAAGGCAGTGCTGTCGAAGAATTGTTGTCCGGCGAGTGAATCAAAATTTTGTACATGCAATGGTGCAATGAGTGGAAACAATTCAATCTCGAAAGTGCCGAGTAAGGCTGTGTCGCGATAGGTGACAATCTGATAAATGGGTTTATCAATTCCTTGTCCGCTGACATGTTGAATCAGCAAGAGCAACACAGTGCAAAGAGAAAGTAATTGTTTTTTCATAGCGGAGGGATGTATCGGATCAAAGGTAATGAAAAGTAAAGATACTTCCCTGGCGCTAGCCGGGAAGACCCCCAACCGCTACACGCCAATAAAAAGGCGTATTCCAGTGCTACTTTTTCTTCTCTTCCCGCTCTTTCTGCCAGTCAGCCCAGCTCTTCTTCTTATAGATATCATCTCCATAAAAAGTCATGATCTGACCAAGCATCTCCGGTGCGATATAAAAGGGAATGTGATCAATCATGGTTCCTTGTTCGTCGAGTATCGCTATGGAAGGCAGAATGAAATTACCCCGGGTAAATTCTAATGTCAACGGATGAAAGGGAAATTTATCTTCCGGTAATTTTTGATAGAGTTTGTTGTTCCAGAATAAGGGTTTCTGATTTTCCGGATTGAAATCAACCATGACAAACTTTTCACGAATGACCTTCAGACTACTATCCGAAAAAACAGCCCGCTCCATCACCCGGCATGAATTGCACCAATCGGTATGCATGAAAACCAATTTCTTTTTTTGCTCTGCGAAATTTCCATCGAATACTTCTTGTGGCTGTTTCCATTTCACAGCATCCATTCGCTTCTGCAGCGTGGAATCATAGAATGCCGTTTCAAAATTTTGGGAGAATGTTTCAAGAGCAGTGGTACGAAATACATTCTCCAGTGTGAAAACAAGAATTGGTTCGATCTTTTGCTTTTCAAGATAACCGGGAGCCAGCATCTTCACCTGAAATTCGTCCTTTGTATTGTCATATCCATTCAAAAACAGAGTGGATGGATACATCATCTTCCCTCCGAGCAATTCGATGGCCAAAGGATGCGATGTTTTAGGCGCCATGGATGTCGGCATATAGGTTTTACCCTGGAATGTAACAGTATCTTTTCCTTCTGCATCAAACTTTACCGGATAAAAATACTGGTTGATGTAGGAAGCAAGTCCGGGATCGGCGTAGGTAGTGGCCATCATCCGCTTACACCATCCACACCAATCGGTATAAAAATCGAGGATGATGGGCTTGGGTGTTGTTTTGGATGCATTGACTGCTTCCGTGATGGTCATCCATTTTACCAGACTCCCATCCTTATTCTGAGCGAAGCCTACATTGGTGAGTAGAAACAGGAATGTAATGAGACGAAGGGTTTTCATGTCACTGACTTTATCCTGCAAATATAAGTTTCCGTCGCCTCTATATCACTTCTGCCGGTTAAAAAATGATGAAGATCCAATCCTTTGTACAAGAAAACGGGCTGCCTCGTTTCCAAAGCAGCCCGTTTTATAAGAATTTCTACGTTTACTTTAATTCAGGTAATCGTCCGGGTGTATATGGTGCATTCAACTGATCAAGTTCTTTCTCTACGCTGATGATATCGTTGTTGAGTGTTTTCAGATCAGCGATCACAGTGCGTAACTGCTTCTCGGCAATCTCCAGCGTTTTGCGGAAAGTAGCAGTGGGTGCAGAGGTAATACTCCACATGCCCGACTCCACAGTGCCAATACGGTCATTCACCGAAGGCAGTGTTTCAAATTCACGTCTTGCCAGTGAACCATCTCCGTTGAGCATCATATTGATCGCCTGGAGACGTTCAGATAGTTTATGAATCGTTTGAATCATTGCCGGTGTCATGCCGGGTGTTTCGGTGATGGCTCCCTTGATATACTTCAAACGATTTCCTAATTCGTTTTTGTACTCTGATGCAGCACCGGAGGCGCGACGTGCTTCGCTTACCTTTTTGCAGAATTCATCATACATCTTCCGGTCGGCTACAGGCAGACTCGCATTGTTCAATGCCTTCACTACAAATGTTTGCGGAGCCACAAGTTCAGTCACTACTCCATCTTCAAATTTACTCAGACTAACTTTATAAGTACCTGGCATCACGAGTGCGCCGGTTTCTTTTCCATCGTAAGGATTATCAGCATTCGGGGTATAGAAATTCACAGGTCCCGGAGCACTATAACGGAGATCCCATACGATTCGTTTTAACCCCTTCTTCGCTGCAGTCTTCATCTTTCGTATAGCCATACCGTTAGCGTCGGTGATCGTGAAGAGGAGATATGGTTCTGCCTGCTGATCTTCCAGGCGAATACTATCAGCTGAAGGATAATATACCGGTTCACCCTTTTTGATTTTTTCTTTCTCTGCCTCCTGACGCTTTTCTTTTATCGTTTTGATATCGTCTTTGAGGTAATAAGTGAACACTGTACCTACTTTCGGGTTCGCAGTGGCAAAGAAGCTCTCACCGAGGAATCCTTTCAGCGGATATCCATGTGGCTGCGACTCGATATACTGCCAGGTATCTTTCACCGGGAGAATCATGGCTTTTTGCTCGAGGTCGGAAGGTTTGATGTGTCGTAGGGGAGTATAATCATCCAGAATATAAAAACCACGTCCGAACGTAGCCAGCACAAGATCATTTTCGCGTTGTTGGATTTCCATATCACGCACTGCAATGGTTGGTAATCCGCCTTTGAGCTGTATCCACTTAGCACCGCCATCACTGGTGAAGAAAACGCCAAATTCTGTACCGCAGAAGAGCAGTTTTGGGTTCACATGATCTTCGGTCATGCAATATGTACTTCCACGTACCGGCAGATTTGCTGTAATAGAACTCCATGTACGACCACCATCTATGCTTTTGTAAATATACGGTTTGAAATCTCCGTAACGGTGATGATTAAACGTCGCATAAAACACATTCTTATCATGCTTTGAAGCGATGATCTGATTTACATATGTCCGCTCTGGAACGCCGGGAAATGATTCCGTTTTACTCCAGGTCTTTCCACCGTCGGTAGTGACATGAATCAATCCATCGTCCGTTCCTACTACGAGATGGTTTTCATCAAACCAGGATTCTGCAACTGCTACCAACTGTCCGTAAAAATCGGTCGATTGATTTTTTGCAACAGCATCCATACTCCAGACTTTACCCATTACGGAAAGTTTATTGCGGTCGATGCCACGGCTGAGGTCGTTACTGATGGTGGTCCAGCTT
>JBIIRF010000212.1:0-4835 GCA_044341715.1 Bacteroidia bacterium
GCGGAAACAGCTGATCAGGCGGTAGAAGCGGCTAAAAAACTAAGCGAACAAACCGGCACTCAATGGTGGGTGGTGAAGGCGCAAATCCATGCAGGTGGTCGCGGAAAAGGCGGCGGTGTGAAATTGGCGAAGAATCTGGATGAAGTGAAGGAAAAGGCTGGCCAGATCATCGGAATGAACCTGGTAACTCCTCAAACTACAGCTGCAGGAAAGAAGGTACATAAGGTGTTGGTTGCACAGGATGTCTATTATCCGGGTGCTAATCCAACAGCCGAGTTCTATATGAGTGTATTGCTGAATCGCCAAACCGGTCGCAATATCATTATGTATTCGACCGAGGGCGGTATGGATATCGAAGAAGTGGCTGAAAAAACTCCTGAGCGTATTTTCAAGGAAGAAGTGGATCCAAAAGTTGGACTCCAGGCTTTTCAGGCTCGTAAAATCGCATTCAACCTTGGTTTGAGTGGTAATGCTTTCAAAGAAATGACCCGCTTTGTGTCGGCTTTATATAAGGCGTATGTTGAGACTGATTCAGCATTGTTTGAAATTAACCCGGTTTTGAAGACCTCGGATGATAAAATTATCGCTGTGGATGCTAAGGTAGATCTGGATGAAAACGGTTTATTCCGTCACCCGGATTATGCAGCTCTTCGCGATGTGCTGGAAGAAGATCCAACAGAAGTAGAAGCAGGGGAGCATAACCTCAATTACGTGAAACTGGATGGTAACGTAGGTTGCATGGTGAATGGTGCCGGATTGGCAATGGCTACGATGGATATCATTAAGCTGGCCGGTGGTGAACCTGCTAACTTCCTGGATGTAGGTGGTACAGCAAACGCTGCTCGTGTAGAACAAGCGTTTCGTATTATCCTCAAGGATCCGAACGTAAAGGCTATCCTCGTAAATATCTTCGGTGGAATTGTGCGTTGCGATCGTGTGGCACAGGGTATTGTAGAT
Organism: Bacteroidia bacterium; assembly: GCA_044341715.1. Lineage (GTDB taxonomy): Bacteria > Bacteroidota > Bacteroidia > AKYH767-A > OLB10 > JAJTFW01. Next base: position 958 of record JBIIRF010000212.1, read on the forward strand.
GCCTATAATAATATCGGTGAAATTCCGGTTCCGATTATCGTGCGTTTACAGGGAACCAATGCTGACGAAGCGAAAAAACTGATTGATCAGAGCGGACTCAAAGTTTCCTCTGCTATTGAATTGAAAGAAGCTGCAGATCTGGTACAGAAAGTTGTCGGATAATCAGCCTGAAATAATCGTAAGAAAGCCTCCGGAATACGGGGGCTTTCTTCATTTAAGGGAGGAAACAAAGAATTAAGACCCTGAATAGAATATTTAGCCGCCTCAATCGTTCGTACTTTTATTGCACTGCCTTCTATATTTGCTTCAATCATTTCTTTTCTATGAGATCCTACGAAGTTAAAAACAAAGGTACCACCTCGCTTTTCCGGAACAGGTTTCTGGAGGCTTTGACACGGACACATTTTGCGATTCCGGTTACATTGTATTTTGTGATTTCAATCGCACTACTGATCTACGCAGGAGGTAGACCCGAGATTGAGTTTTGGAGACTGAGTTATATGTTTCCATTGGGTCTGCTGACTTTTTCTCTCGTAGAATATGCTATTCATCGTTGGGTCTTTCATTTTCATGCAGTAACAGAAAAGCAATTGGCTCTTAAATACAAAGTGCATGGAGTCCATCATGAGTTTCCACGGGATAAAGATCGATTGGTAATGCCGCCTGTATTGTCAGTGCTGGTCGCGTTGATATTTTATGGATTTTTTTCAATGCTCACAGGTAAATATGTTCTATTGTTTTTTTCCGGGCTTCCTTAGCGGATATTCAACTTATTTGCTGATTCATTATGCAGTACACAGATATCGTCCACCTGCGAATTTTCTGAAGTTTTTATGGACCCACCATGCCCTGCATCACTATAAGTCGGAAGATGCGGCTTTTGGGGTTTCAAATCCTTTTTGGGATTATCTCTTTGGAACGATGCCTTCAAAAAACGATCCCTCGCGCTCGGTTTCTAAAATGAATGAAGAGCAGCTGCTGGGACAAGCTAATGAATAATATTCCTCCCGTTTTTTGCGTTTGGTTGTGGAGAAATAGCTGAAATCAGACTCTTTCAATCTTTAAAATTTAGCGGATAGTTATTAGTTTTATCCCATGAAATTTACCAAAATCCTCGTTGCCAATCGTGGTGAAATCGCCTTACGAATAATGCGTACTGCCCGTGAAATGGGAATTAAAACAGTTGCTGTTTATTCGGAAGCAGATCGTAATGCCTTGCATGTCCGTTATGCAGATGAAGCAGTTTTAATCGGTCCGGCTCCTTCCAATCAGAGTTATCTCGTAATTGATAAAATCATTGATGCTGCTCTTCGTACCGGTGCTCAGGCAATACATCCGGGTTATGGATTCTTGTCGGAGAATGCCGTTTTTGCCCGCGAAGTGAAAAAGCAAGGACTTGTATTGATCGGACCATCTCCCGAAGCGATGGAGATGATGGGTAGTAAACTGGCTGCGAAGGCTGCTGCGAAACAATACAACATCCCTCTAGTTCCGGGTACCGATTATGCCATTAGTGATATTCAGGAGGCGAAAAAAGTAGCGAAGGAAGTTGGCTTCCCGATTCTGATCAAAGCTTCTGCCGGCGGTGGGGGGAAAGGAATGCGGATTGTAGAGCAGGAAGATCAGTTTGAGGAAATGTTACAGAGAGCGGTGAGTGAGGCGATGTCTGCATTCGGCGATGGTTCTGTTTTTATTGAAAGATATGTTGGCTCTCCTCGTCACATCGAAATTCAGGTGTTGGGAGATACGCAGGGAAATGTGGTGTACCTTTTTGAAAGAGAGTGCTCCGTTCAGCGTCGTCATCAGAAAGTGGTAGAGGAAGCTCCAAGTTCTGTGTTGACGCCGGCTATCAGAAAAGCAATGGGTGAATGTGCTGTCCTCGTGGCGAAGGCCTGTAATTATGTAGGAGCAGGTACTGTTGAGTTTCTGATGGATGAGAAGTTGAATTTTTATTTCCTGGAGATGAATACCCGATTACAGGTGGAGCATCCGGTAACGGAAATGATTACCGGTGTCGACCTGGTGAAAGAGCAAATCCGTATTGCGGAAGGACATCCGATTTCTTTCCGTCAGGAAGATCTGAAAATTAATGGCCATGCAGTGGAAATTCGCGTGTATGCCGAAGACCCTGCCAATAACTTCTTGCCGGATATTGGTAATCTGAAAAGATATAAGCGTCCTCAAGGAACAGGTGTCAGAGTAGATGATGGTTTTGAGGAAGGAATGGACATTCCGATTTACTATGATCCGATGATCGCGAAACTGATTACCTGGGGCGAAAACAGAGAGCAGGCTATTCAACGAATGATTCGTGCAATTGATGAATATACCATCGTTGGTTGCGAAACGACTCTTCCATTCTGCAGTTACGTGATGAAGCATGAGGCGTTCACAAGTGGAAACTTCGACACAAATTTTGTGAAACTCTATTTTACTCCGGAAGTATTGAAACCGGTATTCGATGAAGAAGAGTTGTTAGCTGCTGCCATTGTGGCGAAGGAATTACAATCCAAAGGAAATACCGCTTCTGTTGGTAGTAATCATCCTCAGGTTGGGGGATTTTCCGCCTGGAAATTGAACAGATCCTGAGTTTGGCACATATTTGGGTCAGACTGCATATTATGATTAGATATTGCATTGTACTGCTCTTCGTTCTCCTGGCTGGTAATGCCGATGCGCAGGTGTTAATGCCCGACGGAAGATACCGGATGTTGGGTACCGTAGTGGATGGCGATACTATTCCTCTGGCACATATGGCTCCGGTAATCATTTATGAGACCATCTCTCCGGAAGCTGCAGCGCGTCTGAAAGCCTATCTGAAACTGAAAAGAGATGTTTTACGGGCATATCCCTATGCGAAACTGGCTTCAACTCAGCTGAAATATATCAATGATAGTATCGCCAATATTCCAAATGAAAGGGCGAGGAAGAAATTTATCAAACAAGAAGAGGCTCTCTTGAAAAAGCAGTTTGAGAAAGATCTGAAGAAGTTAACGGTTACTCAGGGGCGGATTCTGATTAAACTGATCGATAGGGAAACCGGTTCAACGTCTTATCATCTGGTGAAAGAATTACGAGGATCGTTGCAGGCGTTTTTCTGGCAGGGACTTGCCCGTCTGTTCGGTTCCAATTTGAAAAGTGAGTATGATGCCGCCGGCGATGATGCCCTGATTGAAGCAATTGTTCAGCAAATAGAACGGGGTGATCTGGTTTACAAGCCGGTTACGCGTTAAGGTTTTCACAGTGATTTGTTCTTAACTGGGTGGATTTGGCTCCGATTTAGTAACTTTGATTAGGTCATCATTGTATTTTTGTGAGTACCTAAACCATTCCATGAGTTTGCCCGAAAAGAAAAATAATCGCCGTAAAGAAGAGAAGTCGACTGAACCTAAAAAAATTCTGCGTTCAGTTTTTATTGAAGATTTTTATTCTGCTGCTTTACGTCATCGTGTAAAAATGGAAATTCTTCTTCCACCATGGTATGAAGAAACTCCTCAGTTTAATTTTCGATTGCTGATCTTGAACGATGGTCAGTCGATGCTGAAAGTAAAAATCAAAGAGGCCTTACTTGAGTTGTATAAGGAAAATAAAATCCCTCCGCTGATTGTTTGCGGTGTACATGCCCACGATCGATTGCAGGAGTACGGTGTGTCAGGTGTACCCGATTATAAGCGTAGGGGCGATAAAGCCTTGAAGTACTCACGGTTTGTAGTGAATGAACTGTTGCCGTTGTTGAAGAAAAATTTCAGGGTAGCAGATGGTGCAGCTTCTACTGCAATTGCGGGATTCTCTCTCGGTGGCTTGTCTGCATTTGATATCGCATGGAATTACCCGCATATCTTCGGTACAGCCGGTGTTTTTTCCGGTTCTTTCTGGTG